>NZ_JAXDSS010000072.1:0-59451 GCF_034090345.1 Peptoniphilus sp.
TTAAAAATGAATTTTTCCACACATTATCAGACGTAGTGGATAGGTTGTGTGAAACGATAAATAAATTAACAAAAGAGATGGTTAAAAGTATCTCCAATAGGGATTGGTTATATATCTAGATTTAATAGGATAATAGTATAATTATTACATATAAAAAGCAAGTATTTCAACTTGCCCTTTACTTATCATATATGAGATTTAACTTCTGCTATTCTCTCCTCAAGAGTTTTTAAAATAGCTTCATAACTTTCCAACTTATCTCTTTCTTCTTGTACCAATTTTTCAGGAGCCTTGCTTACAAACTTTTCATTTGCCAGTTTTGAACTAGCTCTTTTTATTTCAGAAATAGTCTTTTCCCTTTCATTGTTAAGTCTTTCATACTCTTTGTTGTAATCCACCAAGTCGTTAAGTGGTAAAAATATTTCTGCACCGTCAACAACTATAGACACATTTTCAGAATCCATTTCAAAACTTTCATCCTCAACTGAAACACTTTCTGAAAAAGCTAAGTTCAGCAGATGTCCTTTATTTTCTTCAACAGCACGTCCGGCATCTTGATTTAAAACTTTAATCACTGTTTGAGATTTATTTTTATTTTCTATATTCATCTCTTGACGTCTGTTTCTTATGAGTCTGATTATATCTTTGATATAATCAATATCTTTTTTTTCAGTTTCAAACTTCAATGACTCTTCAACTACAGGCCAACTTTCCACAATCAACGCACCATTTTCGCTTGGAATGTGGTTCCAAATCTCCTCTGTGATATACGGCATAAATGGGTGAAATAATTTTAAAATTCCCTTTAGTACATAGATTAAAGTTGCCTTGGCAGCTTTTTTAGTCTCTTCATCTTCTCCATACAATCTTGGTTTTACCATTTCAATGTACCAATCGCAGAAGTCAGACCATATAAAGTCATATATATCATTTGCCGCAAGTCCTATTTCGTACTTGTCAATCTTAGTTGTCAAAGACTCAACAGTTTCCATATACTTAGTCAAAATCCACTTATCTTCATTTCTTAAATTCTCAAGCTCTAATTCAAAATCACCGTCTTCAAAATTCATAAATACAAATCTTGTAGCATTCCACAGTTTATTTGCAAAGTTTCTGTTTGCTTCAACTCTTTCAGTATAAAAACGCAAATCATTTCCAGGAGTATTGCCTGAAATAAGTGTGAATCTAAGAGCGTCTGCACCATAATCAGCAATCAACTCAAGTGGGTCGATACCATTCCCCAAAGATTTACTCATCTTACGTCCAAGCGAATCTCTTACAAGCCCTGTCAAGAATACATCTTTGAAAGGAACTTCACCCATTTGTTCGATTGATGAAAATACCATTCTAACTACCCAGAAAAATATTATGTCATATCCTGTTACAAGTACATCTGTAGGATAGAAGTAGTCAAGATCAGGTGTCTTATCCGGCCATCCAAGAGTTGAGAAAGGCCAAAGAGCTGATGAGAACCAAGTGTCTAGAGTATCTTCATCCCTTCTGAAAGTCTTTCCTTCATATCCTTCTTTGCCGGTTGGATCCTCTCTGCTAACTACTATCTCATCAGTTTCATTGCAGTAGTAAACAGGAAGTCTGTGTCCCCACCAAAGTTGTCTTGAAATATTCCAATCTCTTATATTTTCAAGCCAATGTTCATAAACTTTTCCAAATCTCTCCGGAATAAAATCAACTTCTCCATTTCTGTAAGCTTCAAGAGCCGGTTTAGCAAGAGGTTCCATCTTTACAAACCATTGTTTTGAAAGCATAGGTTCAATAACCGTTCCACATCTTTCACAATGTCCAACAGCACTGTCGTGTTCCTTTGCTCCAACATATA
Source organism: Peptoniphilus sp. (assembly GCF_034090345.1). Classification (GTDB taxonomy): domain Bacteria; phylum Bacillota; class Clostridia; order Tissierellales; family Peptoniphilaceae; genus Peptoniphilus. The sequence goes on from NZ_JAXDSS010000072.1 coordinate 1,838, forward strand.
GTCCTAGAGCATCAAAATCTTCTATTACCTTCTTACGAGCTTCAGAAGTTGTAAGACCACAATATTTTCCGGCATTTTCATTTAAAACTGCCTTTTCATCAAACACAATAAGTTGACCAAGACCATGTCTTTCCCCTACACCAAAGTCATTAGGGTCGTGAGATGGAGTTATTTTTACACAACCTGTTCCAAAATCTTTTTCCACATACTCATCAGCTATTATGGGAATAGCTTTATTGTCCATTATTGACAATAAGACATTCTTTCCAACTAAATCCTTATATCTTTCATCTTCAGGGTGTACTGCAACAGCAAGGTCTCCTGGAATAGTTTCAGGCCTTGTTGTGGCAACTTCTATACTCCCTGAACCATCTTCTAAAGGATATCTAAAGTGGTAGATATGTCTATGTTCATCAACGTGTTCAACCTCTGCATCTGAAATTGAAGTTCCACAATTTGGACACCAATTTATAATTCTGTCCCCTCTGTATATAAGTCCTTTTTCATAAAGTCTTATAAAAACTTCTTCAACAGCCTTAGAAAGTTGGTCATCTAATGTAAATCTCTCTCTTGACCAATCACAAGAAACCCCCAATTTTTTAAGTTGGTTCTTTATATTTCCGCCATACTCGTAAGTCCAATCCCAAGTCTCTTCTAAAAATTTTTCTCTGCCAATATCTTCCTTTGCTATGCCCTGATCCCTAAGTTTTTGCACAACCTTGGCTTCAGTAGAAATACTCGCATGGTCGGTCCCCGGCAACCAAAGTGCTGAATAACCCTGCATTCTCTTAGTACGAGTTAAAATATCTTGTATTGTGTTGTTAAGCGCGTGGCCCATGTGAAGATTTCCGGTTACATTTGGTGGCGGCATCATTATTGTAAAAGGCTTTTTATTCTCATCAACCTCTGCTCTAAAATGATTGTTTGACATCCAAAAGTCATATATTCTGTCTTCAAACTCTTTAGGATTATAATTCTTTGATAACTCTTTCATTTTTCCCCCTATATTCCATCTTACTCTGCCTTTGGCACTATTTTAAACTTCTCAATTTTAATAATAAAAAGACCCCTCATCTCTAAGGACGAAGGGCCGTGGTACCACCTTAATTTCTGAATAAATCAGCTCAAAAAATATATCGGTTATAACCGCTGCATAGCAGTGCAAAAAAGCAACCTTCACTACTTTCAAATAACACCTTACACCGGCCGATGTCTCTCTAAAATCCTACGATAGCTACTCCTCTTTTTTATAGCAAATATTAAATTATTCCCATTATATTAATTAAAACTCATAAAGTCAACTGCACTTGGATAAAAAAGTTAATTTTTACAATGCTATTATCATCCTATAATAAAACTAATGTTTGTTAATTTATTTAACAGCCTATTTGTTTTATTATTTAGTTATCTTATTTGTAAATTTGTCTTATTGTATAGTACAGGTTTACTCACACTACCTTGTTAGCCCTGACCATACATCTTTATTAACTTCTCTAATTTTTCTTCAAGTTCTGCTATGGAACCGTCATTTTCTACCACAATGTCTGACATGACCTTTTTAGTTTCAACACTGATTTGTGAATTTATCTTCTTAATTGCCATCTCTTTTGAAATGCTGTCTCTATTCATAAGCCGTTTTATCTGAGTATCTTTTTTCACATAGACCAACCAAACTTCATCAGCTTTAAATGAATACTCAAGCATCTTATCTTTCAGTTCAAAATATAACGGCATATCCACAAACAACACTTTGTCTTCACTCTCTTGAATCTTTGCATTTATTTCTTTAAAAATCTCTCTGTGCATTATTTTATTTAAGATTTCTAATTTTTCTTTATTCTTAAATACATAATCCGAAAGAGCCGGTCTATTTACTTTCCCATTTAGCAAAAATTCATCGCCAAAGTTCTCTCTAATCTTCTCTGCTATAAATTCTTTTTCCAAAACTTCATGAGCTATTTCATCTGCATCTATGACTTTAAAACCGTGCCTTCTTAATATTTCCGTAACGGCACTTTTCCCCGTTGCTATTGAGCCGGTTATAACTATGACCTTACTTTGTGTCATATAGGCTGTCTCCAACTTTCATATCTATTTTCAACGCCACCTTCATATCAACTGCATTTTCCATAAGTTGGTGCATGATTTCTTTCACTTCTTCAATCTCCTCTTTAACTGCATCAACTATCAATTCATCGTGAATTTGAAGTATCAATTTTGAATTCATATTTTTTTCCCTAAGTGTTCGATAAACTTTGACCATTGCAATTTTTATAATGTCTGCTGCCGAACCTTGTATTGGTGTATTGATTGCTATACGCTCCCCAAATTGACGTATATTGAAATTCTTTGCTGATAACTCCGGAATATATCTTCTTCTGTTTAAAATTGTTTTGACATATCCTCTCTCTTTGGCAACTTCTACTTCATCCGTCATAAATTTTTTAATACCTTTAAAATTTTCCAAATAGTTATCTATATATATTTTCGCCGTCTTTCTTGGAATATTTAAATTTCTTGAAAGTCCATAATCTGAAATACCATAAACTATACCAAAGTTTACTGCCTTGGCTTGTGATCTCATAAGTGAAGTCACTTCTTCAAGAGGAACTTCAAACACTTCAGAAGCCGTCTTTCTATGAATATCGACATCATTTTCAAAAGCCGATATCATATTTTCATCTTCTGTTATGGACGCTAAAACTCTAAGTTCGATTTGTGAATAGTCTGCATCAACTAGCGAGCAACCTTCTGAAGCCAAAAAAGCTTTTCTAATAAGTCTGCCCTCTTCAGTTTTTATAGGTATATTTTGAAGATTAGGGTCTTGTGATGAAATTCGCCCTGTGCTTGCAACGGTTTGATTGAAGTGGGAGTGAATTCTGCCGGTTTTGGGGTTCACTATCTCTTTTAGTCCATCCACATAAGTGGATTTGAGCTTTGTCAATTTTCTATACTCCAAGATATTGCCGACTATCTCCCCTTCATCTATCAGCTTTTCCAAAACTTCTGCTGATGTCGAGTAGCCTGTCTTTGTCTTCTTTATAACTTGAAAACCAAGTTTTTCAAACAATATAACTCCAAGTTGTTTTGGTGAGCTTATATTAAATTCTTCTCCGGCTTGTTCATATATCAATCTTTCAAGTTTTTCTACTCTCTCGTTTAAATCCGCCCCTATTTCATCAAACACAGATGTCTTGGTTTTTATTCCTATAAGTTCCATAGAAGCCAATACTTCAACCAGTGGCAATTCAACATTTCTATACAACTCTTCCATTTCTTGCTCTCTTAGTAGCTCAACTTGTCTATCTCTAAGTTTATATACCGCACTCAAATAAAAAGCTGCATATTTATTTAAATCATCATCAGATAATTGCGAATATTTTTTCTTTTTTACACCTTTTCCCAGAAGTTCTTCTTCATCTTTATATCCAACACCAAAGTGTTCACTTGAAATATTTGAAATATCATAATCCGATTTAGTTGAATTTAGAAGATATTCAGCTATTTGAGTATCATGAGTGAAATTATTTATACTTATTCCCTCACTCATCAAAACCATGATATCTTCTTTTAAATCATGGCCTATTTTTTCTATTTCTTCAGATTCAAAAACCTCTTTGAATTCAGTCAAGTTTTCTATGCCTTGGTATATTACAACGGCTTTCTCCTTAACTTTTATTGCAAATCTGCAAGGTTTAATTCCTTCATAAATTTTTCCATCCGTTATAAACCTAAAGGCAAAAGATTTTTCGTTTTTAATTTCTTCAATTAAATCTTTACAATCAATATCTCTTACTTCAAATACACTCTCTGAAACTTCTACAACCTCTGCCTTTTGAAATTCTTCCGGCAATCTCTTTAGTAGCGTGTAGAATTCATACTCTCTATATAAGTCAGATAACTCCTTTAAATTATACTCTCTTAACCTCAGTTCATCTAATTCAGTTTCTATAGGCACATTTCTTACAATTGTTCCAAGTTTTTTAGACATAAAAGCTTGAGCCTTATTATCTTCTAATTTTTCCTTTTGTTTTTTAGCTGTGATTTCATCTATATGCTCATATAGGTTCTCAATTGTACCAAATTCGTGTATCAACTTAAGTCCCGTCTTTTCACCTATCCCCGGAACTCCCGGAATATTGTCCGAACTATCCCCCATAAGTCCTTTTAAATCTATAAATTGATCAGGTGTTAAGCCATAATTTTCTTGTAAGCTCTCAACCGTTACAAGGTCCATTTCAGTAATTCCCTTTCTTGTCAAAAGTACACTGGTGTCCTTGCCGACCAATTGATAGTAGTCCTTATCTCCTGTAAGTAGTACAGATTCCATACCGACTTCAGAAGCTAATTTAGAAATCGTCCCTGCTATGTCATCAGCTTCGTATACCGGAGATTCTAAAACTATAATGTTCATGAATTTTAATACATCTCTTACAATTGGAAACTGTTGCTCCAGCTCATTTGGAGTCTTTTGTCGAGTCCCTTTATAATCCTTGTATATATCTGAACGGAAAGTCTTACCTTTCATATCAAAACAAACCACAGCATGAGTAGGCTTTATCCTATCGATAGCATTTTCCACCATCTGTATAAAACCGTACAGTGCATTTGTATAAATTCCCTTTTTAGTTTTTAACAACGGCAATGCATAAAAAGCTCTAAAGAAGAGCGACGAACCATCTATAATCAAAATTTTTTCCATAAAATCACATCCTTATAACTATTATACATTATATTTACAACTAATTTCACAATGATAATTAAAAAAGAACCTAATTATAGGTCCATTTTGAGTTTTATTTAATTGTCATTGCAAAATAAAATATACTCTAATAGTTTCGACTTGATTTAATGCTTAAAGTGTTGTAAAATAATTAGGTAATATGCCGGAGTGATGGAATTGGCAGACGTACCAGACTCAAAATCTGGCGGTGGCAACACCGTGCGGGTTCAAGTCCCGCCTCCGGCACCATCTATATGCTCTCACAAAAGTTTTTGTGAGAGTTTTTTTATTTGCTTTTATGTGTTTGTAAGACAGTGTTTGTCGAAATTATTGTCGATTTGCGGACGGGCCTATACTTTTTTACTATTTATAATTTTTATTTGTTGATTTTATTTTGATTCTTTATTTTTCTTGTAATCACGTGCCGCCCCTACATTTTTTGAAATTGTTGGTTATATTGATGTTTTTTATTCTTTGCAGCAAAAAAACGTGGCTTCCCACGCTTTTTTATAAAATTTGTAATTTGCTTTCTTTTACTATATACAACATCATCCAAACTATTCCAACCCCAAGTGCTATGTGACCTAGTCCGGATATTCCCGAGAACATGTTTTGGTTAAATAGTTCTGTATTTTTCCCTATTACTTGATATATTCCTTTTATCCACATCATCACTATTGTCAGTACTAATCCTGCATTCCAAAGTTTCATCGGCATTTTTATTTTTTTATAGTCAACATTTTTTATTCTGCTCAACAAAAGATATAGTATAATGCCAAATACAAACCCCAAAATCAATGTGTGTGTATGAATTACTGAAAGCATTGTTTTTCCTTTAAATGCAAAAATTTTTGTAAATTCTCTAAAAAATACTCCTGCACTCAACCCAAATATCAATGTTATTAGTGCTGTTTCTAAGATATCTGCTGTTTTAAATTGTGTTTTGTAGTGTTTGTAGGCTACATACACGAGCATAAAGTAAGCCACAGTCTTTGGCATCATTAACATTCCAACAATTGCATATTTATCAGCAAATAGCACCACCGGTACATAGAAAATAAATGACAGTGCAATTAAGATTGAGTATTTTCTAAACTGTCCTTTTTCTTTATATGATATTGCTATTAATATAATTCCCATAATTGTAAACGGTATGTTTCTAATGATATTCCAAGTTAAGTTTGGGTCGCTGGTTCCCCATTTGTTTTGAGGGAGTACTGTTAAAATTATTCTTAATATTGTAAGAAAATATATTGTACAATCGAGCATTTTGTTTTCTTTGTGATTCTCTTTTTTGTAGTGTTTATAATACAGTAGATAAAATATCGTCATGGTTATTGAAGTTATCATTTTGCCCCATGAGAGTATTGATGCAAATTGTTCCATTCCATTTTGTGTCATGTGTGCCATAATTCTCGGTACCAAGTGGAATGAATCCCCAAGTCCTAGAACTACCCCCATTACTCCAAATGTTTTTGCACTTTTATCTTCTAGTAATAATAATTTTATTCCTATTGATATCACTAAAACTAGATATAGTGCATCAAATATTGATTCAAATAGTCCTGCCATTTTTAATTCCTCCAAATATCCAACTGCATTGGATGTCATATTTTTCTATAAATGTGTCTTTATCCCAGTTTTCGCTAAATGCTCTCCTAACCAATTCATGCACAATTGCCTTTATGAACATTATTTTTTCTTCCCTTGTACTCTTTAGTGATTTTGTCATTTCCTTTGTCTTATATTTTGTATATTCTCTTTCTAAGTGTTCTGTCCAGTAGAGATACTTATATTTATACAAATTATAGTTTTCCGGGTTGAAAATTTCTTCGCTTATTTCACGTCCAAATTGTTGAAGTGCTTTTTCATGGTCATAGTTGTTTTTCTTTAATAAACTTGCAAACAATTCGTGTGAGTCCACTATATATTTTTCTAATATCAAAAAATATGCTTCTTCTAAATTTTCAAAATATTGGTAGAAACTTCCCCTTGGAATATTTGCTTTTTGTATTATATTTGCTATTCGAGCTTTATTAAATGGTTTTTGCAAAAATTCTTCACGAATTGCATTTAATATCGACTGTTTTTTCTCTTCTGACAAATTAAAAAAAGTGTCCTTCATTTTTTGCCCTTTCTTTATAAATTTATAAGAATTTTTATTATGACACCATGTCATGTTTTGATTGTATATGACACCATGTCGCTTGTCAATTGTTTTTATATTATTTTATAATGTGGCTTCCTATTTTTATTGCTTTTTCACATATATTATCATCTAAAATTCTTTTTTCTCTTTACTGGCAATAAAATTCCTCTTGATCAGTTCTTCTCTATCCCAATCAAGAGGTTCTATACACAAAATTTTAAAACTTATAAAATTTGTGTAAATACTTAATAAAATAGTGTATCCAAGTTAATAATATCAGTTTAATAAACCCTAAAGTTCATTCTTTTATTTATAGATATTATATAGCACTTGTGCTACTTGCGCTCTTGTAAATGGAGTTTTAGGGCTGAAAGTTCCATCTTCCATACCATTTACAATGCCGGCTTTTGCCATTTCTAACACAGCCTCTTTTGCCCATGGAGAAACTTTGTCCATATATTTAAATTTCACTTCTTTATCACCGTTGAGTTCTTTATTTGTAAATTTAAGATATTTTGAAATAATAACTACCATTTGTTCTCTTGTAAGACTTTCTTCCGGCGCAAATTTATTTTTGCCAACACCATCTACAATTTTATTTTCTTCTGCCCAATTTACATATGGAGCATAGTAAGCGTCGGATTTTACATCATCAAATTTAGATTCCTTATACTTATTAATATCTACATTTTGTATTCTTCCAAGTACTGTTACAAAATCCGCTCTCTTAATTGGCAACTCAGGACCAAATTCATTTTCGCCCATTTCTTTGAAATACCCCTTATCTACTGCAAATTTTATCGCATCTTTTGCCCAATAATGTCAGATACATCCTTAAACAAAGTATTCTTTAATTCTTTTGTCAGGTCTGATTTATTATCTTCGACTTTTACTACAGGAGTTGTATGAGCAGTTGCTTTACCTGTAACTTCAGCAGGTTTACCATAGTGTATTGCAGGTCTTTGATACCAATTAACTACTGTTTCATTAGGTTTAGGATCTACCGGAGATATAGGCGCAGGTTTTTCAATTTCCAATACCTTAATTGTAAATTCTTTTTCTACTTTTAAATTACCTCTAGATATTTCAACAGTAAATGTCTTAGTTCCCGGTGTCTCGGTTTCTAAATATGTTTTCAACTTAAAAGTAGTTCCTGAAGGGTACTCAAGTTCTTCTCCAATTCCTTTAAACTCTCCCGGTTTATATTCTGTCTTGCCATTTACCAATGCTTTATGTTCCCATAAATGTTCATCATTTGCTTTAACTACAAGATTTGAATCGGCATTTAAAGAATCGATGTTTTCAATTTCAAGGGTCGGTTTTTCACTATCAATTCTGGTTGTAAATTCGTATTTTGTCTCTCCTTTATTATAGTCACTTAATTCAATATAAAGAATTTGTCCGTCTCTCGATACTCCTTGATGTCTAAATCTTCTTTCCTGTCCTCTCTCTCCGAAAAGATTCCAAAATTCCACATTAACATTGTCTATTTTTAAATACAATCCGGTAGAATCGTCGGAAATTTTTCCTTCTAAAACATAATTTTCGCTAGGGAAGTAAATTTCAGGTTTAGTTGAACTATCTCCTTCAGGCATTTTTACATAATAAGAGAGACTCATATTAATGAGCCTCCCCAATATTTGACATAGAGCCAAATAATATACCATATAGGCGATCAATTGATCCGATTTCTAAGGATGTTTATTTTTCGAGAGATTCTTCCAAATTGTAAATCATCTGTACAATTTCCGCCCTCGTTGCCAACTTTTTAGGAAGTACTCTTCCCTGTTCGTCGCCTTTTATAAGCCCAAGACTATATGCTATCTTCATATCTTCTATTGCCCAATCGGAGATCGTGTCTGCATCTTTAAACTCAATCGCCGCATTGCCTGTGATATCTATATTTTTCATCTTTAGATATCTAACAATCATAGTAATTACTTCTTCTCTTGTTATATTACTATTAGGTGAAAATTCATCTTCCATTCTACCCTTTACTATATTATTTAGGACTAGTTTTTTTACGTCCTTATAGTACCAGTCAGATTTATTTACATCTTTAAACTTGATATCTCCCGCTACATCATCTAAATCAAAGGCTCTATTCAAAATAGATACATATTCTGCCCTTGTTGCCGGATTGTCAGGTCTAAAGGTATTGTCAGGGTAACCACTTACAATTTTTCTTTCAACCGCTTTCAGTATAATATCTTTCGCCCAATGATTGTCTATATCCGTTAATTGTACAGAAATATTCTCCTTCTTGCTACTTTCTTTAGTTGTTTTTTTGTTCTCAACTGCTCTTACTTCACTTACCTTTGAAGGTTGCCTATATCCACTCATTCTTGAATAAGTGTGGTCTGAATAATAACTATCACTATCTAATTTTTCATCTTTTGAGATAGGTGTTATTGGAGTGCTTGGTTTTTCCGTAGGTGTCGAAGGCGTTTTTAAAATATTAAGAGTATACTCTTTTTCTACTTTATTTCCGTAGCTATCACTTATTGTAACTATTATTTTCTTCTTGTTCGGTCCTTCATTTTCACTGCTCTTTAAGGAAACCTTTATTCCCTCAGGTATTTCAAATAAATTGGCTATATTGTTTAATTCTTCCTCATTGACATTTAGTTTGATCAATTTCGCATCAGGAATTGGAAGAATTTCAATATTATATTCTTGTCTATAAGTGTTTCCGTCTTTTGTAAATTCAACTTTTACAAGAGTTTTACCCACTTTATTTGCATCAATTGGCTCTACAAGTTTTGCACTTACTCCTTCAGGTAAATCAAATAATACATCTATTCCTCTTAATTCTTCTGCTAAAAACTTGTCTTTTTTAAGTACTATATCCAAAGTTTTTTCGCCATAACGACCTGGACGTTTTTTAGCCTTTAAATTTTCTTCTGTCTTAATTCCAGAAGCAACTCCTTCTACTTCCTCATAAATAGCTTGTTTAATAGGAAGTGTATATTCTCTTGTCTTATAGATGTTTTCTTCATTCTTTATTCTTATTTTAACCTTTGCTACTTGCTTATTTCCTTCTACTTGTTCAATTTTTGCTTTCTCTAAAACTTCGGCGCTATAACCTTTTGGAAGTTGAAGGATGGCATTTGCATCGGTCAAGTCACTAAAATCAAAGGCTTCTTTTTTCGCTGGTATTTCAGGGAATTGAACTTCCTTATCTTCTTTTTTGCTTGCGTCAATAATCTTTTCAGAAGTATTTCCCGCTCTGTCGGTAGCTATTACTTGGATGATATATTCATCTCCATATTTTGAAAGCTGGCTTCCACTTTCGTAAGGCTTACCATTTACAAGGATAATCTTTGCCTCATCTGCTATACTTCTATCGTCTTTGATTTCAATATCGAGTACATCACTGCCATTAAATGTTTGATTCTTGACATTTATTGTCGGAAGAACATTATCAAAGGCAACTCTATATTTTAAATTCTCAGTCTTGTTGTGATGTCTATCCTCTGCATATAATGTTATTAAGTCGCCATCTTTTACAGATATTTCACGATTGAATTCCGCCTCATTATCTCCCATCATACCTGGTAAATTTGCACTTGCTACATTATCTCCATTAATATACATAGACCAATTGTCATTAGAATCCCTTACCGTACCCTTTATAGTGATAGTGTCTGAATTTGTAAATATATACTCATTAGAGTCAAAAATATTTGAATCGTCTCTTCCAATTCTTGACTTGTCTATTTTAAATTCTGGTGCTTCACTATCTAGTAGTATAATATGTCCCCTACTATATAAAATCTCATCAGGATTATCTTTCTTATAGACAGTGACATTTATAATATTAAATCCTTCTTGAATTTCAAGATGCTGACTTGGAACTCTTCCGCCTGTTCCCAAATCTGAAATATCTGTCATTGGATTATATCCATTTTTGCCATAATTATAAGATGTCAATCTCATTCTATAGTCTTTAGTACCCTCAGGCATGTTGAAAAACTCTGTATTAAAATAAATTTTATCTTCGCTTTTTGATATATCTTCTATACTTAAATTTACTTCACGCCAATTATACATTATTTTTGATAATTCTGGTCTAAGCTCAGCTTCAGTATCATCGTCAAGCTCCGTATAGACTAAAGCACCTGGCCTTGTATCTGCTTTATGAGAACCCGATGTGCTTTCTTCTGTACTTTCTGCAACATTTTTATTTAAGTCTACATTGTAGTCTTCCATAATATTTCCTGCAGTATCCATTGCCTCTATGCGCAGTGTAGATCTAGTTAAATTATTGATATGCTCGTCTAGATTTTCAATTTTATATTCATCATCACTAATCTTTTGAACTGGAATTATTTTTCCATCTATACTTGCTCCAACAAAAGCAAGTCCATGTTCGTCGTTGATTTTAAAGCTAGCTGTATTTGATCCAAAGGTTGGCATCATTGTCATCTTAGGACCTGTATTGTCAATTCTAACAGGCATATATAACTCTTGATAAGGTGCATTTTCCTTAACACGAGCCCTTATTCTAAAATAGTATTGCCCTTCATCGGCAGGAGTCATTATTCCCGGATATGCTTCTTCATCTTCAGATTGACCATCTCTACTTACATATACCTCGCCATCCCATTGTAAAAGTGGATTTGGTGCTAAGAATTTATTATCATATTGCCATTTATTTTCTAGTGGAAAATGTCCAAAAAACTTTCTGAAATATTTAGATGTGGACAATGTCCTCACATGTTTCTTATCTTTATCAACTATTGCAACTTCTAAATCTCTAGCTTCTCTTAACGGAATGATCCTTGCGGCTACTCCGTCCCATGCTCTTATCCCTTTATTTGAAAAAGCAATTTTACTAGGATCTATATTCCCATTCTCATCTTTTCCAAGCTCAATGAAACCTTGTGAATCATCGTGATGTGCTTCCTTTGTAGCGATTACTGTCGTTAATTTATAAATGGAATCTGCTTCCCATGCTGGCGAATCGATGATTTTACCTGCATTCCAATCGCCCTTATATCCAAAGTAAGGAATTGATAATCCTGGTTGTTTTTCTGGATTTTCGGCATCGAGATAGATAAAGCCTTCTACAAATTCATCCTTTGATTTTCCTGTATTTAATGTTACAGTTATATTTTTTTCTTCCTTAGGCTTTAACTCTACATATTCCATATTTGAGTTTATACTTGCATCTACTATTGCCTTTGAACGTGTTTCATAAATAGTATGGTTCTCAAATTCATCTTCAAAATCTTTATATTTTCTCGCCGAATCTGCCATATTAGGCTTTGACATCTCTTTTACTGTTTCTCCAAGCACAGGTCCAAAGTTCACTTGAAATTTTTGAGCTTCATTGGAATAGTTTTTAATTTTTAAGTTAAATTGTACAGTGTTTTTTTGAATCTCCTTTAGTTCAACAGCGCCTTTATCATTGTGCGTAACTAAAACATTGGTCCTTAGTGCATCATAGGCATTTACCATGCCCGCACCCTGTCTACGAGGAGAGGATTCCGTGCTGGAGTTTGCTGTGTCCATAAGAGGCTCTGCAGTATTCATCAGTAGAATCTTGTTTAGTTTTACCCTGCCTCCCTCATAATTAGCTCCACTATTTATAAGTTCTGTTACCTTATTTTTAAGAATTGCTGAAATTCCCGAAATATGAGGTGTTGACATTGATGTCCCTGACATTAGTCCGTATTTCCCATTGTGGTAGGTTGAATAGACATTTTCACCCGGTGCTACTATTTCCGGTTTTAGTTCTAATTCTGCATTAGGTCCCCAACCCGAGAAACCTGATATCTTTGTATCTTTGTTAATAGATACCAGTGTTTTTTCCTCTTTAAATTCGACTTTTTGTTTCGGAGATTTTTTTATCATTTCCCTAAGGATATCTCCTTGCGTGCCGTCAATACTCGTAATCCACATTTTAGATGTATTGATTCTATCTATTGTCAGCTTGTCTGTATCATAATCCATTATCGGATATTGTTTGTAGTGATCTCTACTATAATATATAGGTGCATTTATAAGAATATATCCTACTGCTCCCTTTTCTGCTGCATTTTCAAACTTATCATATATAGTTCCGCCACCTCTAAGACCAACAGCAACCTTTCCATTTAAATCGAGATCCTTTACGGCTGTTTTTCTGCCATTGCCGACAAAGACAAATTCATACTCCTGATTTTTTGTAAATTTCTTATTGTCTTCATCACTTCCCATGTATTTATGATGGAAATCTGTACCGCCAATTTTTACAGTATCTAGTGGAACTTTATTATTAGTTGTAGAACCAACTGAAAGTCCTTCGCCAACAGATGCAATATATGTCATAGCAGAGTTGTCGATCAATTTAGCATTATTATCTGGATAAAAACCATAAGTGTCTCCTGATGCCGATGAACTGTAATTTCCAATAGCCGATACGACGACAACGCCCTTTTCTGCTGCATTTCTAACGGCTTTGTAATAAATATCTCCCACATAGCCATTTCCTGCCTGACCTATGGACATACTGATGACATCGGCTCCATTGTTTACAGCATCTTCCATAGCATGGTAGACTGCATCGTCGCCACCATATTCGAATTGTGCATAATCCTGTGTCCATTCTCCTTCTTTATCCTTAATTGGGAAGGTTCTATCTGAAAATATTCTATACATAAATAATTGTGCATTTGGTGCTACTCCTTTAAAATCTTCTGAATTAGCAGCCACAATACCAGATACGTGCATCCCGTGAGCTCTTGGAGTTCTTTCCATTAAATCAAAGGATCCCCCGAGATAATTAAAACCATGGGGTACTTTTAATGTAAATCCCTTTTGTATTTTATTTTCTTTTATTTTCACAAAGGGTTTCGCATCATCGTCTATTTTCATTGCAGGATGATTAATATCCATGCCAGAGTCTATTACCGCAACTACCGTTCCACGACCGTCAAGTTTTTCATCCCTAACTTCTTCTGCATATTTTACCGCCTCATTTACCTTTGTCATATCTCTTGCATTTAAATTTTGCGGTACAAAAGTCCCATTTTCTTGGATGTTTTTTATTCCATCAATTTCTTTTACTTTTTCAAGTGTATCAGTAGATATTTCTACAGATACACCATCGAAAAGAGAATTATAACTATATTTTATCTTTAATCCTTCAATTTGATTAAGTTTTGCTATTATAGTATCCCTCTTGCCCTTTTCAAATTCTAGTATATATACTCTTCTCTGTATATCTTTTGCAGTATCTACCTTTCCGTCTAAAAATGCCTCTACTAGAGGATAATTTTCTTTAATTGAATTACTTGAGCCTTCGCTTTCAGGGCTCTTTGCCATAACTGAATATGGAATAGTCCCCAAAAATAAAACAAGTGCTAAAATAAAGCTTAAAGCTCTTTTTGATATACTTTTCATACTTCTCCCTTCGAGTGTAGTATTTCACTTTTATAAAATATTATTTTATAATTCTATACTTAGTTTAAACCAACCTCCAATTATTGAAGGTTGGTAATCTTATTTGTTTTTATCTTGTCTTCTCATTTACTACTTTTACAGCTTCAATTAAGACATCACTTGCCGGCATAATAAAGTAAGTCTTGCCTTGTCCGTCTGTCTTAACTTCTACAGTTTTACCCTTTGCAGTTATTTTCAACTTGTGCTTAGTTTTTCCAAAATTAACTGCTTCTACATAGATTTTAGAACCTGAAATACCTTCATCTAACCATTCATTTTTACCAAAGGTAATTGAACCCTCAGTTTCAATTTTATATGTTTTAGATTCTGAATTTGAATTTTCATCCACAGGCTTGCTGCTACCTTCGCCCGGATTTCCTATACTGGCATAGATATAAATCTGAACCTTGTATTCTGTTGCATTATACTGATCAGACTCCCTAGATACATAATCTAAAAGTTCTTGATAACTATTTGCCGTCTTATTGAATAAAACATCATTATGCTCCTGAGTCTCATTTGTCTTCTCTCTTGCAATATAGAAATATCTAAAACCAGGTGTTTGAGATATTTCTTTTAGTTTATCTAACATCTCTTGGTTTAATAAGGCATATTTTTGACCCGTTTTGAAGTTTTCCTGAGTCAAATGATAGCTTGTTTTATTTTTTACACTATTCCAATCATAAATAAGAACTTTGGCATCAATAGCATTTTCATCTACTACCTCTGGTTCTTCCGGCTAATTTTCATCTACATAATTTGGATCTATGCTGGCATAAATATAGACTTGACCTTTATATTGATCTTCATCAAATTCATCAGATTCTTTCAAGCTATAAGCTAATAATTTTTCCAAATTTCCAATAATTGTGTCATTTCTTGTGGAAGAAGATATAGGTTCTCTATAGATATAGAAATACTTAAATCCCGGTTTATTCGCCAACTTTGTCAATGTCTCTTTCATGCTTTCATTTAGATTAGACAAGGGTTGATCCGTCATAAACTCGTCCTGAACATTTTCTTGGTCAACTGAAAATATAAATACTTTCATCGGCACAGACTGTTTTACTTCTTCTTCCTGTTCATCTACAAATATAGTTTTAATTGTAGTATCCTTATCTATTTTAATTTTAATAGGTTTAGTCTCATAACCTGCTATGCCAGTTATCGGATCTTTTTCCCCTTCAAATACTATTGGTTCATTATTTACCAGAATTTGTTTTAAAGTTTTCCCATCTCCAGTATTCAAAGCTACCCTAATATAGATAGAACTTTCGGGGCTTACATCTAGTGTAGTCCCTCTCATAAAGGACATTTCTTTATAGTGAGCCGTTCTATATTCTCCAGCAGGACCTCCTGAATACTCAACATTGGATTTTTTGTCGTCATTTATCTCATAGGAAGCATCCTTCCACTTTTCTATATAATCGTCCCTTCCATATAGGCAATAGGTATATGGATTCATTTCTGTCGAAGTGAAGCTTATTGTATGTTTATTGTCTTTACTTATTAAAGATTTTTCAAATTGTTCCAAGTTAAAGAGCTCTACACTTATTTCTGTAATTGCAGGATTCTCAAGCTTAAGAATTTTTTCCGCTCTTTTAATTGTTTCTTCTAGTCTATTTGCACTATCTGATGTGTATCCACTTAAATCCAGACTTTTAGCGCTTTCAACTTTAGTTTCTAATGTCGCCTTATCTGCTTTTTGTCCCTTTGCTTTAAACTGTGGATTAAGATTCATTACATAATCATCATCCCACTCATCTAACGCAACCATATCTTTTGTAACCTTTAGGTTTAATAGTTCTTCCGTCGTATAAGTTTTGCCCGTCTTTTCTATTTGCCAAGCAGCTACTTCCATGCCCTCTCCTGCTTCAAAATTTAGAATGGCATCTTTAACCTTGTCAACATCAGAAAATTTTTGGTTGATTCGGATTTCTAAATTTTTGTTAGTGTTGGGATCTATGCCGCCGTTTATATAGACAGTTTCGCCTAACTCTACGTCTTCACCTGGTTCTGGTTGTGGTTCAGGCTGAGGTGCCGGTTCTGGTTGTGGCTCTGGTTGTGGACTTGGACTTGGCTCCGGACTTGGTTTACTACCTTTTTCTCTTACTTCTGCACCAATTTTTACATCTTCTCCAGGCATAATAAAGAACGCTTCTGTCTTACTTGTCGCATTTTTAATTTCAGCATTTCCCTTTAGTAAAACAAACTTGTCAAACTCTTTACCTTTGCCTACTTCTCCCATTAAGAAATAAGTCAAGTTAATTTTTTGTCCTTTTTTAGCCTCAAATTCTTCAGCATCTTGTCCGTCAATTTTTATTTGGAACATAACTTTTGAATTATCTAACTCAATTTTATAAGATTTCCCTTTATCCGGACTTGGTGTTGGTGCAGGCTGTGGACTTGGATCCGGTTCTGGTTGTGGTTTGGCTTTTTCTTTCCACAATGCTTTTACAATAGTATCTCCATTTATTGTAATTTTATCTCCAACTTGCTTTTCCGCTCCCTCAACTTCCCAAGCTTTAAATTCTTTTCCGTCTGCCGGTTTAAATGCATTGGCAGGAAGTGTATATTCTTTTCCCTTTTCAACTACCACACTTGCCATACTTCCGCTTCCACCGTTTGAGTTAAAGCTAATTGTAAATTTCTTTGCAGGTGTTAATGGAGAATCCTCTTTTTCCTTCCAAAGAGCCTTTACTTCAATATCTTTATTTATGCTTATCTTATCTCCAACTTGCTTTTCAGTTCCGTCAACTTCCCAAGCTTTAAATTCTTTTCCGTCTGCCGGTTTAAATGTATTAGCAGGAAGTGTATATTCTTTTCCTTTTTCAACTTTAACACTCGCCATACTTCCGCTTCCACCGTTGACATTAAAGCTAACTGTGAATTCCTTTGCAGGTGTCACCGGTTTTGAAGGAGTGCTTCCACTTGAAGAACTTCCTCCGCTTGAAGAGCTGCTTTCACTTGAAGAACCCCACCATCCGAACCATACATTTGAACTTCCGGAAGTAGTATGTTTTGGAGTCGTTTCTTTGTCTTCACGTCTGCCTTTTCTCAAATTTTCTTTTGTTTTTCTCAAACTCTCTTCTTTTAGTTTGGATTTAGTCTCTTCCATTTTATCAAGAGCATTGTAGAGAGCATTAAACACTATATTTCTAATTGCATAGGCACTTGGTGTTAAATTTTCAACTCCGGTTCCCTCTCCAATGATTTTTAGTTCCTTTGCCCAATTGAAATAGCTATCAGGCCATTTAGCATCTTGTATTTGAGTTGATGATAGATTAACCTTAGTTGCAACCACCAAAATTTTTATAAATTCTTGGTAAGTTATCTTATTCTCCGGTTTGAACTGTCCGTCAGGAAAACCATTTATAAGGTACTGACCATTTGGCATTTTAACAGTGCTTGCAACATTTATGACCCCATTCGCCCAATGATCGGTGCCGACATCCGGAAATTTTCCCTTTTGAGATTGCAAATTCTTCGCTAAATCTTCCAATCCCAAAGAATAAACTATAATTTTTACAAGTTCACTTCTGGTGATTACTTGATTAAACTTTAAATCACCCTTTTCATCACCTTGGATGATCCCCTTTTTCACCAGTTTCTCAATTTTATCGTTTTCCTGTTTAGCCTGATTTGCAAATGCAACACTCGGACTAAAACACGAAAACAAAATACAAAAAACTAATAATATTGACCATAATTTTTTCATTATAAATGAATGTCTCCTTCCTTTTATATTTTGATAATTACTATCATTTATGTAATATCACACTTTATCGCTTTTGTCAATATATTAGCTTTTAATTTATTATTATTTCTAGTTAAAATGATAATAAATTAAAAAATTTTAACCATTACGCTTTTTTAAAAGAATTAGAAAACACAAATACAAACAGAAAAATTAAAAATATAAATGTTAAAACAAAATAGGCCCACCCGATAACAAATAAAAATTTCAAAAACCGGGCGGACCTACACAGCTTCATAATATAATTTCCCCATTTGTCAATTACATCAACAAACCCATTATCTATTTCACAGACACGTGCCGCCCCTACGATAAAACAAATAAAATAATAACGTATAATGAAATATTAAAAATCCAAAAAACCTAAATACCAACACAGCCCAAAAGCGTTTTGAGGGTGTAGGGGGAGGGAGCCCGAGGGAGGGCGTGAGGGAGAATCGAGAGGTGAATTTTTTCCGACAGGAAAAAAGAGAGGTTGCCCTGGGGTACAACGCCCTTAGCCCTCCCTCGGAATAAGAAGATCAAGAAGTAAAAAAACAACAGCACATAGAAAATTCAAACCGAAAACAACCCCCAAAAATAACGGGCGGGCCTATATTGCTTTATATACAATTTTCAATTTGTCCATTTCATCATCAACCACAATCTATTTCACAGACACGTGCCGCCCCTACAATATAAAAAATACGGGCAAGCTACACTATTTCTCTTCTCACCCGTATTACAAATCTCAGTTCTTAATTTTTTCTATCTATCTTGGTATAAATCCAACTTTCTTATATACTTTTCTAAGCGTCTTTCTCGCCAATGCAGAGGCTTTTTGTGCTCCCTCTGTGTAGACTTTTTCTAAATATTCTTTATCGTTTCTGATGGAGTGGAATCTCTCCTTGACAGGTCTTAACCCTTCTACCACAACTTCGGCTAAATCTTCTTTAAATTTGCCGTATCCCAAGTCTTTATATTTTTCAACTATTTCTTCAACACTTAGTTTTGAAAAAGATGAATAGATGTCTATTAAATTCTTAAGTCCCGATTGTTCCGAAGAGTATCTGATAACTCCTTCCGAGTCCGTCACGGCACGTTTTATCTTTCTTCTTATTGCATTTTCATCGTCTAAAATCAATATAAACGCATTTTCATCCGAATCCGATTTACTCATCTTATATTGCGGGTCTTGTAGCGACATTATTCTTGCGCCAACTTTCGGCGTCATCATATCCGGAATTGTAAATGTATCAGAATATCTTGAGTTGAATTTTTGAGCCAGATCTCTTGTGAGTTCTATATGCTGTCTTTGGTCTTCTCCAACCGGCACGTATGCGCTTTGATACAACAAGATATCCGCCGCCATAAGCACCGGATAATTTAATATCCCCGCCAATACTTCCCTGCTCTTGCTTGACTTATCTTTAAACTGTGTCATTCTTTGAAGTTGTCCCATGGATGCTATAGTATTTAAAACCCAACCAAGTTCAGCATGTTCCGGCACGTGCGATTGAATATATATAATTGATTTTTCAGGATCAAGTCCACACGCCAAGTACAGCGCCAATATATCCAGTGTATTTTTCCTCAAATTTTTAGGCTCTTGCGGCATTGTTATCGCGTGCATATCCACTATACAGTATAGACAATTGTACTCTTCTTGCAACTCACTAAAGTTTGAAAGAGCCCCTATATAGTTCCCTATTGTAAGCGAACCTGAGGGTTGTATCCCACTGTAAACTACTTTCTTATCCATCCTAAACTCCTTTATAAACCACTTAAAATTCTGTCCGTCAACTTATTAACTTCATACTTAACTTCTTCTTCATCAACATTTAACACCGCTCTATCCTTCATTATAAACTCACCGTTTACCATCATATCTTTGATGTCCTCAGGAGTTGCACTATAACAAAGCGCTCCTATTAAATCATTTTTTGGCGTGAAGTTAATTGAATTTAAATCAAAGAATATCAAATCCGCACTCTTCCCAACTTCAACAGAGCCGTTGTCAAAACCTGTTATCCTACTGCCGTTCACCGTTGCAAGTTTTAACATTTCATTAGCCTGTACACTTGAGCTGGACTTATTTATAGCCTTATTTACTATAGACCCTACGTGTATTTCCTTTAATATACTCAAGTTGTTGTTTGAAGATGAACTGTCAGTCCCTATCCCCAAATTTATATTTGCATCCAGTATCTTTTTAACCGGTGTAAATCCGCTTGCCAATTTCAAATTAGATACCGGATTGTATACCGGATAAAATTCTCTTCCCACTATCATTTCAATTTCCGAATCCGTTATATACACGCAGTGTGCGGCTATTATCTTAGTATCCAAATATCCCAAAGAGTCCAAATACTCTACAGGTGTCATCCCATATAAACTTTTAGAATCTTCAACTTCTTTCATAGTTTCTGAAACATGTATGTGGAGCATCCCGCCATATTCTTTTGAAACCTTTAAACACTCTTTTAAAAAGTCCGTTGAGCAAGTGTAAATAGCATGTGGTCCCAAGACAACTTTAATATCATCCGAATTATACTCTCTGTAGTTTTGTTTAAATACGTCTATTCTCTCTGAACCACTGCCCACTACATCCAAAACTCCCTTGGCAAGAATCCCCTTTATGCCGACTTCCTTACACGCTCTTGCAGTTGCCTCAACCTTGTCGTACATATCAATCACTGCACAAACCCCGTTTTTTACCGATTCAACTGCAGATAATTTAGCCCCCCAATAAATATCTTCTTCAGTGAGCTTTGCTTCAAAAGGCCATATCTTTTTCACAAGCCAATCTTGAAGCTCTAAATCGTCCGAATAATTTCTCATCATGCTCATCCCAAGATGAGTGTGTGCATTCGTAAATGCCGGCACAATAAGTTTCGAGCTGCAATCTATATAATCATTAGCTTGAAAATTTTCGCCCATCTTTACAATTTTCCCGTCTTCTATTTCTATATCAGTTTGTATTATAACTTTACCATTTTTAACGTCTATATAATTTGCATTTTTAAGTATCATTTTACCCTCCGTAGGTTATTATAACACAATTTTCATCTCTTTTCTCTTTACTTTTACTCAGTTATTTAGTATAATGCTTTCGGCTCTTAAATTATCGCGGCGAGAATATATTAGGAGTTGAATAATAAAATGGCAAGAATGATGGTACCAAGATTTAAACAATCAAGAAGATTAGGTCTTAACGTATGTGGACACCCTAAGGCTATGAAGAGAGCCGTAAAGGGTACTGCAAGAAGCGACAAGAAATTAACTGAATATGGTAAGCAATTACTTGAAAAACAAAGATTAAGAGCTTACTATGGTGTTCTTGAAAAACAATTTGTCAACTTATTTAAGGAAGCTAAGAAAACTGCCGGACAAACAGGTCCTAACTTAGTTATCTTCCTTGAAAGAAGACTTGATAACTTAGCTTATAGAATGGGCTTTGCTTCTTCTATAAGACAAGCAAGACAAATGGTAACTCATGGACACTTAACTGTAAACGGTAAAAAGGTTAATATTCCTTCATACAGATGTGACGCAGGAGACGTTATCGAACTTTCTGCAAGAGGTAAAAAAGTTGCTATGTTCAAAGAAAACTTTGAAACAAACTTCGTAACTTCATATCCTTACATCTCCAAGGAAGAAGGCTTTAAAGCTACTTTAGTTTCTATTCCGGCAAGAGAAGATGTGCCAATAGAAATTGAAGACCAATTAATCGTTGAGTTCTACTCAAAGAATATGTAATTAAAAAAAGATGACAGATACTAACCCAATCCGTCATCTTTTTTTGTATATGGGTATATATTAAATATATTTATCAAGGAGGTTTTAATATGTTTAAATTTAATAAAGAAACTGAAAGAGAACCTGAATTCGTTGAATTAATCTCTGTAAACGACAGATTAAAACTTGGCGGGATAATAGGTATTTTAGACGATAACAACATACCTCACTTTGAAGAGTCCTCTCAAATGAATGACTCCACCGCTCAAGTTATCTATGCAAATGTAAACGTCGGAATAAGAGTCTATGTCCCCGATGAAAATTTAGATAAAGCTCGTGAGCTTCTGCAAATCATCGGTGAAATTCCAACATAATATTAGTTTTGATTTTATTTATTTCATCATATGGGCGGCACGAATTTAATGAGGCCCGCCCGTTTTTGTATATATAATTATTTTATTCCTTTTTTTTGGCAACAAAATAAGCGTGGTTTCCCACGCCTGTTTTATTTAGTTTATTATCTCTTTTCTAATTGTAACTTCTTGTTTTGCTTCATCCCATTTGATGTCTTGTCCGTCTTTTAAGCCCAATGCTCTTGCTACGTTTGCTATCGGCAGCATTGTTCTTCCGTTTTCTATCATCGGTTTTACGTCGCTTTGGATTTCTTTTCCGTTTACTATTATTTTATTTGTATCTACCGGAATTTCTATTGTTGTATTTTTCTCTTTTAGAATCGCTGTTCTTGTGTCTTCTCTCCACTCTACTGTGTATCCTAGGGCTTCTGCTACGTATCTTATCGGTAGCATTGTTCTGCCGTCTTTGATGAAGGCCGGTGTGTCCATTTTGATTTCTTGTGTGTGGTTGTTTATTGTTCTTTGTAGTATGTCTGATCCTATTTTGATCTTCACTTCTATTACTGTCTTTTGTTTTTGCACTTCTGTCTTTGTATCTTTACTTGGCGCCTTTATATATCTCCAGTCTATTGTTCCCCTTTGATCGTTGTCATTTCTAAATGCTCTTGGTACCACTCTTATACTTGGTTGTAATGGAGTTGAAGGTATTACTTTTATGCCCGGTGTTAGCGGTGTCGCAGGTATTACTTCTTTTTCCTTTTCTCTTGGTTGTTCAGGTTTTTTAGGTTCTTCCGGTTGTTTTGGTTCTACCGGTTTTTCTTCAGGTTTTTTAGGTTCTTCCGGTTGTTTTGGTTCTACCGGTTTTTCTTTCTTATCTTGTTCTTCTTTATGCTTATTTGCTTCTTCTTGCCATTTATTTTCTAAATCTTTTTCTCTCTTCTTTTCATCTTCCATTTCTTTTTTAAGGCTATCCTTTAATTCTTTTTTAGCTTGTATTATAGATTTTTGTCTTTTAGCTTCGTCTTTATCCTCTTTTCTCCACGCATCTGTTAAATTATCTGTTGCTTTCTGTACGTATGTTGCTGCTTCTATTAGTTTTTCATATAAATCTTCATATTTGCCATTTGTCAAATCGTATGCTTTTTCAAAGTTCTTTTGTATGGGCCTTTTTCTATATTGATTTACAGCTTTTGCCGCTTCATCTTTTTCTTGAGCCAATTCTAATGAAATTTTAGCTGACTCCATACCAGTTGCTGTTTTCAAGGCATAGATGTACATTTCTTTATCTTTATCATTTAAATGTTTTAGTTCACTTATTTCTTCTGCTATTTTTTTCTTTTCTTCATTTCGTTCTTTTGCTATTCCGAAGGCAATATTAACTGAATTACTACTTCGTGATGTCTCCACTCCAGTTATATAGATTTCTTTTTCTTCATCGCTCAAATATTCAAAGTTGTTGATTGCAGCTTTTTTCTTCTTAATATTGTAATCTTTATTAGAGGTATTGATGATTTCATTTAATTCAGATTCAAATTTATCTATATCTTTAGAGATAGAATTGAGTTCCATTAACTTACTTGTATTCTTCTCATTAGAATTTTCTAAATCTTTAAGCTTTTGTTCTAAACTCTTTTCTAATTTATCAAACTTACTTGTAGATGAAGAAATTACAGACCAATAGTCTTCTCTAATTTTTGGACTTGATAGATACGAATCTCTTTTTTGTTCTATATCGTCTCTAATTTTTTCTAATTCATTTTCTAATCTAGCTTTTATCTTGTTTTTTATATGCTCAAATAAACTATTAGAATTACCATTGTCTTTTAAAACAGTTTTAACTCCATCTTCTTGAAGGATCTTAATAAATTTTGATGTCATATCAGTTCCAAACTTATTTTCTAATGCAAACTTTTCGTATTTATCATAAAGTTTTTTTAATAATTCTATACTTTTTTCTTTATTTATGTCTCCTGTACTATCTAAAAAGTTACTCAGATAAAACTCATTGCCGAATATATCATCTTCATTTTTAGAAAACACTTGTATCATTTTTGTAAAATCTTCAGATGGCTCTTCTTCCGCCGCATAAATCACACCACTAAGCTCAGTCTTACCAAAGTTAACTGGTCCAAAAAGCACAAATGCCCCCACTACGCATGAGACAACCCCTATTGATAATCTTCTTATAGAATATCGATATATTCTATTTCGCTTCCTACTTTTAATAAATTCCCTTAAACTCTCCATTCTCGTCCTCCTGTAAATATTCATTGTCATTTATAATTATTCTTAATTGATTTTACAACTCTCACCCTCAAAAATCAAGCTTTTTAGCGGTGTTGCAAGGATTCGAAATATATTACACTCTTTTTGTAAATTAATTAAAAGTTTATAATTTGTTCTTTAAAATCATTTTGCGAGTTCGTCTATTATTTAGCATTTATTTTAATTATCATTCTCATATTTTTTATAAGAGACAATTTTCTAAAATATTGTTTAAATTATTTTTAGGAAAAATATTCAATTAAAATTTAAATTTTATAATTTTTTATTCTAAATTTTAATCTTCTCAGCTTAAAATTATGTTTTTGGTATTTCATTATATGAAATTGAGGTGTTAATTTTTATTTTATCGTAGGGGCGGCACGTATCTGCAAGATAGATTGTGGTTGATGATGAAATGGATAAATTGAAAATTGTATTATAAAGCAATATAGGCCCGCCCGTTATTTTTGGGTTTGTTTTCGGTTTGAATTTTCCATGTGCTGTTGTTTTTTTACTTCTACCGCTTAAATAAATTATTATGATCTCTGTATTTGTTTATTAAATTTTTAGGTTTTTATTGTTTAACATTCTACTAAACATCATATGATATAAATCTTTAGATGATTCTTCTATATTTAGTAATACTTTTTAGTAATACTTGATATTTTCTTTCCTGCGTCCTTTGATGATGCTCCGCAAAGATAAAATGATTCATTCTCTGTTCCATAGTCTATGGCAATGTATCTATCATGGTATTTTTTACCTGCTATCTTCAGCTTCAGGTCTATATTAGGATAGTCTTTTCTAAAATCATCTAAGATATTTTTTGTGAGCATATCCTTATTTTTTTATATTATCACTAAAGATTATGATTTGGATATTATTTCTTGCAGCTCTTAAAAGTTCTAATGTTTTAAGTCCTATGTAGTTGTCTATGGCATAAATGCTTTTCTTTGCTGACTTATATATTTTTGTATATGCTACATCTGCTTCTATTTTATCTCCATTCATCAAAAGGAAGTGTTTATATGTTTGCAGATCTATGAAATTATCCATTACTTTTTTCAAATCTTCTTTTGTGGCTAGGGTGTTCATCTTTCTGTCTATTCTTGCTATATCATTTGTGTTTTTATTTGTTTGAATTGCTATTTGTAATAATTCTTTTGAGCTGATAAAATCTTGGTTTTCAATTATAAAGTCTTTCATCTGATTAAACATTCGTATTAAAGCCTTGCTCTGCTTAACTGCAAGTTCGCCTCTTAATACAGTCATAAGCATATATATGCCCTGTTCTGTAAAGGCATATGGGATATATCTTCTACCACCTGAACCTTCATCTGATTTTGAGGTCAAAAATTTTGACCTCAAAAATCCCCATTCATCTTTTGTAAGTTGAAATCTAAAATCTTCATCAAATTTTTCTATGTTATTCTTGACTTGCTGATTAAATTTTTTTGTTTCATACCCATAGATTTCAGCAAGTTCAAAATCAAGCATAACTTTTTGGTTTCTTATATAGTAAATCTTACTTTTCATTGTAGTTTCATCTATTACTACAATTTCTTTATTTTGCTCTGTCACAAAATACGCCTCCTATATATTTTTGAACTACAGTTTGTAAGCTATTTCTTCACATAATCAATAATCGCCAGTATTTTTAATTAAAATTATTTATGTTATAATATTGTCAATAATATATTATTTGGAGGTTAGAATGCTAGATTTACCAAATTGCCCACAGTGTGGAGAAGGCTATACATATAAAGATAATCATCTATATGTTTGTCCTATGTGTTTTCATGAGTGGACAGATGCAGATATGGAAGCTGCTGAACTTGCTAGTAAAACATTTGATTTTAATGGAGCTGAATTATCTGATGGAGATTCAGTTACTACAATAAAGGAATTACCATTAGGCAAAGATAGATTAAAACAAGGAACCAGAGCTACTAAATTAAAAATTCTCAAACCTGAAGTCAATGGCCACGACATCGAAGCTACTGTCGATGGTGTTGGTAGAATTTATCTTAAATCAAAATTAGTTAAGAAAATAGAAAAATAATAACTCGGATTACTCCGAGTTTAATTTTTTTTATTTTAGTACGGATATATGATTTGATGAAATAGTTAATTTCACTTTCTGTTTAAATTTTATATGTTCAACATAAGAATAAAAACAAAACTCATATAAAAATTTTACAATACATCCCTTAAATTTTGACACTCAACTTAATGAAATTAAATAGTTTATACTCACAACGGAAATGATGGTAGCTTCCGATTTTATAATACTATTGTTTTACTTATAAGCATTTCTATTTTTCAAAATCATAACCGCTTCGAGAGTTGCTCCGCCTAATGCTCTGGCTTTATCAGATATTGTTTTTGGATTTGTAGTAATTCTCGGGTCCACATCTCCTATCTTCATGCCTTCAAATACTTCAGTTCCATTTCTAATAATCCCCCTCAAAATCCCTGAAATTTTAGCTGTAACTTCTCCACCTTCCACTGTAGCTATGACTTCTCCTTGCTCTACTATATCTCCTATATCGTGTCTGTTTATTATCTTGCCGGTCTTAGGCGCATATAGCACTCTCTCTCTTGTAAACCCGTCTATATTCCCTGGTCTATTTGTATTTGGCGCTGCAGGCCCTTCAAATATAAGTCTACCTAAATCGTGCCCTCTGTTCGTTTCAATAACTATGTCAACATCTTCACCGGCAATAAAGCCCGGTCCTAGTGCAACAGTTCCCTTTGCCATATCTATTCTTGTGCCAAGATTTTTTTTAGCTAAAATTGCATCAACTACTACATCAGGTTCAAGTTCTTCTAGGATTTTACATTCGGGGTCAACCATTACAGGCACTACTCCATCTTCAAATGCGTTTTCTATTTCATATATAGTTTCAACTCTTCTGGCTACTATATCTTCTACTCTTGTTTCTCCAACATAAATAGCATCAGATAGTGCAACTGTTCTTCTTATTGCAGTTGGTTGCGCCACTTCAAGACACAATACTTTAAAACCGGAGCGATGTAATCTTTGAATTGAACCGGTTGCAATATCTCCGGCGCCCCTAATTATTATAAGATTATCTAATTTTTTCATATTGTTCCCTTGTATCTATATCTATGTGTTCCATTTCACTTTCTATATCAACTTTCTGTGAATTCTCATCGCTTATTAGAACAACTCCGCCTTCATCTTCTTTTAAATTCAATAATTCATCTTTAAAAGATTTTGGAAAAATCATTGGAGCCCCACGTTTTTTGCCATACATTGGGAAAGTTATCAATTCATCTTCATAAAACTTATCCAATATTTTTCTAACAGTTTCTTCACTGACAAAAGGCTGGTCGCATACAAAGAACATATATCCGTCAACATCGCCTGAGTTTTCAACACCTATTCTAATTGATTCACTCTTCCCGACATCAGCATTTTCGTTGTCATATACTTTCAACTTTCCTTCAGCATATTTTTTAATATCTTCATCGTTTGTTACTAAAATTTTTTCTGAAAAGTCCAAGCTATCTAATAAATCAACTGTGTACTCAAACATTCTCTTGCCTTTTACTTCAAGTTTTAATTTGTTATCTCCCATTCTCTTTGAAAATCCGGAAGCCATTACTATAGCACTAATATTCATACTTACCTCCTAAGTTTTATATCTAATTTCCCAATTTCTTCTTCAAGTTTTGAAATATCTTCCTCAACTCTATTTAAATAAAGATATTTGTCTCCAACTGAATTTTTAAAAATTCCCTCTTTGCAAGATATCATTTTTAAAATTAGTGAATCATCTAAAACTGTGTTTCCAAATCTGTCTTTGAATAATTCAAAATTAAATACATCATCTTCGTTCAATTCATTTAAATACTTCATCATTGGCAACACAGCTATAGTTTTAGTAGTTATATCATATATTACAGGCTCATTTTCACGAGATGCTTTATATGGTTTTTGTTTAGAACCATCAGCTTCAATTAGTACATAATCAAACTTTGACAAGTTCTCTTTTAAGCAATCATAGTTAATACTCGTAATTTTTTTATCTGTAAATTCTCCTCCTGTGACCACTAAATTTATTCCATTGAAATCTCCATCAAAGTTCTCAGCACATATCTCATCATCTTCCAGCTCAGTTGGAATACCTATTTTAGTAGAAGTTGTTATTAATACTTTACCCATTTTTTTCAATTCTCTTCCCAGTTTAAACATTAAAGTAGTTTTTCCGCCACTCCCCACAATGGATACTACATCATTTTTTTGTATTTCAAATTTTCTATACATTTTAAACTCCTAGGTACACTTAAACCTCTCACTTTTAAAATGAGAGGTTTAAAAATAATCTATTTATTAAAAACTTTCTTAGGCTTAGAATAAGCTGTTTCATCAAGAGGAAGTTTTCTTCTTACAACTCCGTCCATTTCCATATATGCTGCTGCCACTGCCGCTGCGGTTGGTATAGAAGATATTTCTCCAATCCCTTTAGCTCCATAGGCAACGTTTAAAAGTTCTTCTTTTTTTATGGCTATAGTTTCTATTTCAGGAACATCTGTTGAGCGTAAAAGTCCTAATTGTCCAAATTTATCAGTAGGAACTCCGTCTTTTAATCTCATATCTTCTGTTAAGGCGTATCCCAAGCTCATTAGAACTCCACCCTCAACTTGTCCTTCAAAATTTATTGGGTTTACTATTTGCCCGGAGTCATGAGCTGCTACTACCTTCTTAACTTTTCCTTCATCGTCTAAGATTACAACGTGTGTTGCATATCCATATGCAATATGTGATTTAGGATTTGGTTTATCTGAAGAAAGCGGATCTGTTGGTTCAAAGTATTCATAGTAATAATCTTTTCCCTCAACGCTGCTAAGGTCGGTTCCTACCATATCTTCTTTTAATAATTCACAAACTTTTTTAATAGCTTCACCTGTCAAAAGGGTCTGTCTTGAGCCTGATGTAGTTCCTGAGTCAGGAGAAGTTTCAGTATTAGGTGGCATAAGAATTATATCATTTCTATCTATACCAAGTGTCTCTACTATAATTTGAACCGCTATCGTCAAATAACCTTGTCCAATATCAGATGCTGCTGCATAAAGATACAACTTCCCATCTCTCACTTCAAGTCTTGCACGACCTTTATCGGGTAGACCTACTCCTACACCTGAATTTTTAAGTGCACAGGCTATTCCGACATGCCCTCTATTTTCTTCGTAGATATCTTTTACTGCTTCAAGAGTTTCTACTAATCCTGTCGACACATCCGCAAACTGTCCATTAGGAAGTACATCTCCCGGTCTAATAGCATTCCTATATCTGATTTCCCATGGAGATATTCCAACTTTTTCGGCTAATTGAGTTAAAATCATTTCAAAAGCAAAGTTTGACTGACAAACTCCAAATCCTCTAAAAGCTCCTGCCGGTGGATTGTTTGTATAGACTCCGTATCCACGGATATCAGTATTTTCATATCTATATGGTCCTACTGAATGTGTACAAGCTCTTTCAAGTACCGGCCCGCAAAGTGATGCATATCCGCCTGTATCAAAATAAATTTCAGCATCCAACCCTTGTATAATTCCATTTTCATCACATCCGACTGTAAAATCAGCTTCCATCTTATGACGCTTAGGATGGAAAGCTATGGATTCAGGTCTTGTGAATTTAGCTTTTACTATTCTATTGTATTTGACTGCTGCAAGAGCTGCGATATGTTGTACGGATACGTCTTCTTTTCCTCCGAAACCGCCACCGATAATTGCATTTTCTACAACTACTCTCTCAGGTTCCCAACCAAACATTATGGAAATTTCTTTTCTTGTGTCAAAAGTACCTTGGTCTGATGTATATATCTTAACACCGTCTTTATATGGCATAGCAATAGCACATTCAGGCTCCATAAAAGCGTGTTCAGTAAAAGGAGTTGAGTAATGTTGAGTTATAACATATTTAGAATTAGCTATGGCTTCTTTTGCGTTTCCCCTTGTAACATGTCTTTGTTGACAAAGATTTCCATTAGAGTGTATCTTTGGAGCATCTTCTTTAAGAGCTTCAAAAATATCTGTTATAGGCTCATACACCTCATAATCTATTTTTACAAGCGCTTTAGCTTCTTCAAGAATCTTTTGATCTTCTGCAACTACAAGTACAATTGCATCTCCTATACATCTTGTGATTTCGCCTTCCGCAATTAAAACATCCCAATCTTGTTGAATGTGTCCAACTTTGTTGTTAGGAACATCTTCAGCTCTTAAAATTCCAACTACACCTTCTAATTTTTCAGCCTCTGATGTATCTATTTTTAATATTTTTGCACGTGGATGAGCAGTTCTCACACATGATGCATAGACCATGCCATCAAATTCCATATCATCTACATATTTTCCAGTACCTAGAATTTTTGCTTCAGCATCAATTTTTATAGCATTTTCTCCAACACCATTTGTATTTTTGTTTTTCATTTCCGTCTTTCCAGAGAAAATTTCTCCGGCAAGTTTAATAGCTTTTTCAATCTTCACATATCCAGTACATCTACAGATATTACCTTTTATTGAAGCTTTTATTTCTTCATCAGTTGGATTTAAATTTTTATCCAACAATCCTTTTGCGCTCATAACCATTCCCGGAGTACAGAACCCGCATTGTACAGCCCCTACTTCTGCAAATGCATATGTATATACTTCCTTTTCTCTATCTGTTAGACCTTCCATAGTTATGATTTCTTTTCCTACAAGCTTGGATAATTTAAATACACAAGCTTTTGTTGCTTTACCATCTACGATTACAGTACAAGTCCCACAAGCACCTTGACTACAACCGTCTTTTACAGACTTAATCTTTAGCTCATCCCTCAAAAAATTTAACAAGGTTATATCTTTATCGTGAATAAACCTTTTCCCATTTACTATTACTTCAAAAGTATTTTCCATAATTTACACCTCTTATAGATTACGAATATTGTTGTTTTTTTATTATAACATAGAATTTTATTATAGATAGAAAAAAATAGGATATTTTTTTTATTTTATCCTATTTTTTAAAATTAATTAACGGTTGTTTGATAAAGTTCTAAATCATTACCAACTTCAAAGGTGTATAAATCTTTTAAAAATTCAGCTCTTAAAATTTGTCCTTCTACTTTTAAATTTAAAATAGTGTAATTCAAAGAATTTACAATTGAAACTACTTTTCCTTTAAATTCAGTATCGCCATAGCTATATTCAGTTTTAAAATTTTTAGGGTTATAGTAAATGTCTCTACCATCTATTTTTATGCATTCATATCCTATTAATCTTGCCATATCTTGATTTAAATAATTTCCAAAAGAATCAACTCTCTCGTCCGCAATTATTTTCCCCTTTTCAATAAATATGATTTCTTCACATAATTCCGTTATATCATCTATATCATGGCTAACTATAACAACTGTCCCGTAAAACTCTTTTAGCATCTCCCTAAGTTCTCTTCTCAGCTTGACTTTTAAATTCATATCAATAGCTGAAAAAGGTTCATCTAAAAGTATTATCT
Organism: Peptoniphilus sp.; assembly: GCF_034090345.1. GTDB lineage: Bacteria > Bacillota > Clostridia > Tissierellales > Peptoniphilaceae > Peptoniphilus. The sequence goes on from NZ_JAXDSS010000072.1 coordinate 33,761, forward strand.
TTGGACTACTTGCCAACATTCTCACCATGGCAACTCTTTGTGCCTCTCCACCACTTATGTTGTTTGGTTTAGAATCGAGCAAATGTCCTATTCTAAATTTTTTGTAAAGGTCTTCCAAATTTTCTACTTTTGATGTCAACTCTATCTGTTTTCTTACAGTCATATGTGGAAAGAGTGCATGGCTTTGAAATAGGTACCCAACTTCTCTATCTTGAGGTCTCACATTTATATTTTTATCTGAATTATAAAGTACTTCACCATCAAGTTTAATACATCCCGATTTAAGTTCTGTTATTCCGGCAATACTCTTTAATAATTGAGTTTTGCCTGCCCCTGATGGCCCAAACAATCCTATTTTTTGGAAATCACTTTTAAATTCAATATCTAAGTCATAACTCTTTAATTTCTTTTTTATAGTTATATCAAGTGTCATTTCTTCTCCGTAAAAAATATAGTTAAAAATATCAACACTGTACTTATTGCAATAACAAGTAACACCAGCATATATGCCCGGTCATAATTCCCAGCCTGTACAGCTGTATATATTGCAGTCGAAAGAGTTTGAGTTTTGCCTTTTATGTTGCCTGAGACCATCATTGTTGCTCCAAATTCTCCAAGTGCTCTTGAAAAAGATAAGATAAGTCCTGAAACCAGTCCATATTTAGAGAGTGGCAATGTTATCTTTCTAAATATTTCTCCATCAGATAACCCTAGTGTCTTTGAAACTAATATGCAATCTTCGTTAACTGATTTAAATGCTGCATACGCACTTTTATACATAATTGGAAAACTGACAACCGTCGCTGCTATAATATTAGCTGTCGGTGTAAAGAGTATTTGTATGTTCAGTGAGTTATAAAATCCACCAAATACACCCTTGTTTCCTAAAACTATTAATAATAAAAACCCAATTACTGTCGGCGGTAATACCATTGGCAGTGTAAATAGTATGTCTAAAATTCTCGACTCTCTTTTTAGAACAACTCGTGCCGCTAATATGGCTAGTATAAATGTAAATATACTAGCCACTATTGCAAATAAGATAGAATTACTTATTAGCTCCATCTATTACCTCATATCCATATTCTTCAAATACTTTCTCGGCATCTTCACCTTTGATGTATTCATAGAATTGTTTTGATTCAGGTTTATCATTTAAAAGAGCTATTGGATAAATTATATCCTTGTGAGTTCCAGCTTCAAATTCATATACAATCTCAACATCTTCTTTAGCAACTAAAGCATCTGTTTTGTATACTACTCCGTAGTCAACTTCTCCGCTCTTAACCCATTCCAATACGTTTCTAACATCTGAACCCAACACAATTTTATCTTGCATTTTGTCAAATAGTCCTAAGTTAGTCAAAGCTTCTTTCGCATACTTACCTGCCGGAACTGATTCAGGTTCTCCAATTGCAAATTTCCCACCATTTAATACATCATCAATTGATGCTAAATCTTTTTTCCCAACTATTACTAATTTATTCTTTAATAAATCTTGAGATTCTTTTACTAACCCCTTATCTTCAAGCTTTGCAACGTGTTCTTTTGAGGCACTGATAAATACATCTGCCGGCGCTCCTGACTCAATTTGAGTTCTTAAAGTACCTGAACCTCCCATGTTGAATTCAACAGGACTTCCATATTGCTCCCCTATAATATCCATAGTTTCTTTTAGTGAAGCTGCAGCAGAAACTGTTATAGGTTCCATAGCTTTAACTTCTTCTTTTGGTGCATTATTTTTAGTTTGTTCAGCTGTTTTGCTTTGACAAGCTGTCAAAACTAACATCAACATCAATACTCCTACCAATACTTTTTGAAAATTTCTCTTACGCATTCTTCTACCTCCGAATTAAATTGAATGTATTTCTTTGCAAATAGCTTTCCCTCTTCAGTTAAAAAACTTTCTCCACCGCCTGTTCCACCTTGTTTTTTCTCCACAACTTTGTATCCCAATCCTCTTTCCATGGTTCTTATCATCTGTAGGGCTTTAGAATAAGAAATATTCATAGCTGCGGCGGCCGATTTAACAGATTGAGTCCTATCTATCAAATTAAGCAGTTGAGCAGTTCCCGGTCCGTAAAATCTCCTATTTTTGTTAAGAGTCAATTTTACTTGACAAGTCATTTTAATATCTCCAGGAGCTTCAAACTCTTCAGTCTCATCTTTAGATGTAACTAATTTAAAAGAACCGTCTTTAACTTTGAAGATACCATTTGCTCCTTCTTTTTCTAGAGTTAAATAGTCAACTCTTAGCAAATCTTCAACTAAGTCTTCAAATATAAACTTTCTATCATACTTGCCAATAATTTTTTCTATCGAACTCTCATCTATAAAAATAGCACCCGATTTTATCAAGTGATTTTTATCAACATTATTTTCCACTACAAAAACGTCGCTCACAGCCGGTTTGACGTTTACCATAAGTGTTCTCAGCACATCTAAGTTGTAATCTTCATCCGGAATTATAATAGCTATTGTCATCTTTCTATCCCCGCACAATTAAATTTTTCAGTGTTTAGCATCTTAAGAGCATGTTCTAACGGACTTAAGATAAAACTTATATTTTCCTTAGCTGCTTTTGGGCTGCCAGGCAAGTTTACCACCAAGCAACTGCCTATTGTTCCACAAACTTGTCTTGATAAAATACCACTTTTCACAACTTCATATGACTTAATCCTCATCAGTTCAGCAAGTCCGGGAACTTCTCTATCTATTACATCTTTTGTTGCTTCAGGAGTTATATCTCGCATGCCCAGTCCGGTTCCACCGGTAGTTAAAATTAAATTTACACTTGCATTTTTAATAAGCTCTTTTTTAATGAGTTCTCTATCATCCGGAACCATACCGGTTCCTACTACCTCATATCCATTTTCTTTCATCAAGTCCACAAGAGCCGGCCCGCTAAAGTCCGCTTTTTGCTCATAATAACCTGAGTCACTCACCGTCAAAATAAATACACTATACATTTTAACCCCCAATATTATTCATATTGAAATCCCTAACTGAATTTACATCAAAATCATTAGCTATTGGTTTCTTATAAATAATTTTTCTCAACTTTTCCTTAAATTCGTCTTTGGAAATTTTCCCTTTAAGAAAATCCAACATAGAAATTCCATCTCCATATTCAAGGCAAAGTCTTAAATTTCCACTTGAATCCATTCTAACTCTATTACAGTTTCCACAAAATCTGTGTCCAACTGCATCTATAAAACCAATCTTCCCGTTAAAGTTTTTAAAAGTATAATATTCAGCCGGTCCATTTCCCAATTTTTCATTTAATAGCTTTTCTCCGCCATATTTTGCCCTTATTTTAGAAATTATTTCTTCTCTCTTGATTCCCTTATAATTTACAGCTTCAGATATCGGCATTAGCTCAATAAATCTGACCGCAACAGGATTATTGTGTGCAAAGTCTACAAAATCTATAATCTCATCGCTATTAATTCCATAAATTGGGACCATATTGATTTTTACATTTTTAAAACCCTTATCCAACAGTTTATCAATTGCATTCTTTACAGAATTAAATTCTCCAAATCGAGTGATTTCTCTGTATTTTTGTCTGTCCATAGTATCTAGAGAAATATTAATTCCATCTATACCGGCTCCTAATAAGCTATCTATATTTTCAGATAATAAAATTCCATTGGTAGTCAATGTAACGGACTCAAATCCAATATCATTTTTTAACGAGTTTACAAACTCGTTAATACCTTTTCTAACCAGGGGCTCTCCCCCTGTTATCTTCACTTTTTTAACGCCCAACTCTCTAAAAACTCTTAAAATTTTCAAATAATCTTCAAAGTCAAGTCTTTCTTCTTCAATTTTACAATTTTCAGGCATACAATAAACACACCTCAAATTACATTTCTGTGTTATAGAAACTCTTATATAGTCTATTATTCTACCTGACTGATCAACAATTCCTCTTGAATTCACCGCTTTTACCACCGGCCTTATATTCTAATTTTATATCGGTTATCTCCATAGTTCTATCCACTGCCTTAACCATATCGTATATAGTTAGCAGCGCCATAGAAACACCAGTTAAAGCTTCCATTTCAGCACCTGTTTTTTCAGAAACTTTTACCTTACAAATAGCTTTTATCTGTAAATTTTCTTCGTCTATTTCAAAATTTAAATCCGTACCCGTAATGCTTATTGGATGTGCCATTGGGATTAAATCAGAAGTTTTTTTTACTGCCATAATCCCGCCAACTTGAGCTACAGTTAAAACATCTCCCTTTTGAATTTCCCTGTTAACTATCTTGCTAAAAGCAAATTTTGACATTTTTATTTTCCCACTTGCAACAGCAATTCTATCAGTTACAGATTTTTCAGTTACATCCACCATTCTTGCATTTCCATTTTCATCAAAATGAGTCAAATCTGTCATAGCAGACCCCCATGTCCAAGTTTGACAACATCCTTCTTTTCCAACTTTATTCCCGCTGCAATCTTAGGTAATATCATATCTAAGATAGTCTTTTCACAGTACATAACAGATCCCGGCAACCCAAACAGAGCTGTATTATCTTTATACGCAACCATAAACATTGCTCCCGGGAGTACAGGTGTACCGTAAGTTATTTTTTCAGATGAAGACTTTTTAATTGCCCCCGGTGTATTGTCATCCGGGTCCACACTCATCCCCCCGGTACAAACTACAACATCTGCACCTTTTGCAACTGCTCTATCTATCTTTTCTGAAATTTCATCTAAATCATCAGATGCATATTCTTGGCTTATCTCTTCAAAGTTAAATTTAGAAAACTTATCTCTTACAACATCTGTGAATTTGTCTTCAATTCTGCCCTTTGAAACTTCACTTCCGGTGGTCACTATTGCATATTTTAAAGCTTTAAAAGGAACAACTTCTATTACTTTTTCATCTTTAATTTCATCAATGACATCTTTTTTTATTTTTACCGGTGTTATTCTAGTTCCGGCTATAATATCTCCTTTTTTTACTGCTATATCAGAAAACTTAGTCGCTATAGTTACATCAGTTATTGAATTCAAATTAAAAAGTTTTTCTACATCAATAATCAATACCCCATCAACATCTGCAATTAAATTAACTTTACCCTCGGAAACATCCGAAAATTTTATATTTTCTCCAGAAATTTTTCTAGCTATTTCTTTTGCTGCATCTTCTTCATGATATTCATCTTCTAATACTTCAAAGATATAAATATGCTCTTTTCCCATTTCTAAAAGCACAGGCACATCTTCTTCTTTTATCAAATGACCCTTTTTAAACCTTGGTCCTTTACTTACGCCCTTTATTATTTGAGTTAAATCATGCCCTAAAACGTGTCCAACAGCATCTTCAGTCTTTATTGTCTTCATACATCCCCCTCGCTACTGCAACTATTTGAGCAGTTATAGAAATTGCTATCTCTTTAGGAGTTTCAGCACCTATCTCAATGCCAACAGGAGAAAATACTCTACCCTTTGCAATCTCTTCATACTCTGTACCTTCTAAGTCTTTAAACATCAAAATAGATTTTTTTCTACTTCCTATGACACCAATGTACTTAGGTTTTTTATCAAGTGCTGACTTAAGTGCAATCTTATCAGAAATATGACCTCTTGTTAGTATTATCACATAGTCATCTCTGGTTATATCCAATTTTTTTACATCTTCATATTCAATTAAATATCTTTTAGAATTTGGGAAATCTTCTTCCTTTAGAAATTCTTCTCTATTTTCTACAACTATTGTCTCATATCCTAGATAATTTAAAATTGGAACTGTTGCTTGGGATACATGCCCCCCACCTAAAATAAACATCTTAGGTTCTGCTTCAATTTTAAATTTGAATAGATTTTCAGAACTTCCACCTTTAGTAAACGGTTTCAATTCTCCATCTACTTCAATAGTAAAACCACAACTCAAATCTAAATCATATACTATAGAAACATCAGCAGTAGAATAATTATCAATAATAAACTTTAAATACTCTCCGGCCAATTCATCACAGGGGTCAATGTATTCAAAGTGAATTCTATTAGTTCCGCCACAAACCATTCCTATATCTTCAGCTTCATTGTTAGTCAATATATATTTATGATCGTCAGACTTCTTTTCTCTAACTAAATTTTTACCTAATTCAATCGCTTGAAATTCTTGAGCTCCACCGCCAACTGTTCCAAAATCATATCCATTTTCAGTTATAATCATAGAAGAACCTTCTCCTCTTGGCGTCGAACCACTCTTAGAAATAATAGTAGCTATTACCAAAGGATTATTTTCTGTATACAACTCGTATGCCCTATAAATTATTTCTTTCATTTTTTCTCACCTCAGAACATTTATTAGAAATAATTATATCAAAACCGGGTTAAATTTTCAATTAACCATAGAAATAGATTTATTATTTCACTTTATAATTTTATTATTACATTGGCATTTTGGGTAAATAAATAAAAATATAATAAATAGGTGGAGATATTATGAAATGGCAAGATAGACGACAAAGTTCTAATGTAAATAAAGGTGGATCAGGAAGAAGAGGTGGTATGGCTCCAATCGGAGGTGGCGGGCTTTTAATAATCATGTTGATAGGATTTTTAATGGGAGGAAATCCACTTGAAGTATTAAATAATGGCTCAAGTAGAAATACAACTCAGCAAGTTTCAACACAACAATCACAAGAAACTAAAACACGTCAAGAATTTCTTTCAGTTGTCTTAGCTGACACAGAGGACGTATGGAATGAAATATTTAAACAACATAACTTAAACTATTCAGAGCCACAACTTACACTCTATACAGGTTCAGCCCAAAGTGCCTGTGGGACAGCTTCATCTCAAACAGGACCATTTTATTGTCCGGCTGATGAAACGGTGTATATGGATACAGATTTTTATGATGACTTGCACAATAAATTTGGTGCAACGGGAGATTTTGCTCTAGCATACGTACTAGCTCATGAAGTTGGACACCATGTTCAACACCAATTAGGTGTATTAGACCAAGTCTTTGCTCTAAAAAATAAATTAAGTGAAGTAGAATTTAATCAATACATGATTAGGCTTGAACTTCAAGCAGATTATTATGCCGGAGTTTATGCACACTATGCGAAAAAAATGGGATATTTAGAACCCGGTGATATAGAAGAGGCTATGAACGCTGCCGCCGGAGTTGGTGATGACAAAATTCAAGAACAAGCTTATGGAAAATCAATACCTGACACTTTCACACACGGTACAAGCGAACAGCGTATGAGATGGTTCAAAAAAGGATATGAATCCGGAACAATTGAAGCCGGAGATACTTTCAGTGTTAAAAATTTATAAAACTACTTGTTGTAAAATAATGCAAATTTGAAGTAATTTGTGTTTGAAAACTCCCCCTGAGTAAGATGACAATAAACATGGGGAGTCTCTATGTCTCTTGAATTTATAATCTAAGCGCAACAAAAATGATTCAAAATTTTCTGATAAAATAGAATTTGCAAATAAAACTAAAAATCTGAAGAAACTATAAATCACTATAAACATTTTCCACTAAAAAGCAAGAAACAATAAAAGGTAAATTTATAATTAACAACTTAATTACATTTAAACTCTTATATAGCTAATTCAGAAGGTACATTGGAAGTTGGAATGCCGATACTATTTTATGACATACAGGTAAATCATATTTATTTACGTTTAATTATCAATAAACTTGAACTTGATTTTACAACTCAAGGCTTTAATTTTATGATCTATCATTTTTTAATAATATTTAAGTTATATTATTAAAAAAATGATTTTAGCATAATTTCATTAGTTTTAAAGTTTTCTAATGAAAATTCATAAATTTTGTAACAACTTATAAATGCTAACGATTAATTTTTGAAAGCACATTTAACTTTCTACCTCTATTTCTTTTCCCAAAAGTAAATTTTTCCATTCTTTTGATGGTTCTTGGTCTGTTATTATAGTGTCTATGCCTTCAATTTCCGTGAAAATAACTGCCGATTCATCTGTAAATTTTGTATGGTCCATTAGTAATATTTTATTTTTACTATGTTTTAACATGTTTTTTCTAATTTTTAAGTTTTCTATGTTATTTTCTCCTAATCCAAATTCCATATCTATTGTAGGAAAACTCACAAATGCTATATCCGCTCTGTATGTCTTTATCATATCTAGAGTTTGGTGCCCTATAAATGAGTTCGTTTTGTTGTGAAATTCTCCTCCTATTGCTATTAAATTTATATTTTCTGAAGTTGAGCAAAGGTTAGCTATTTCCAATGAGTTTGTTATCACTGAAACATATATTTTTTTATCTATTAGGTTTTTGGCTAATTCTACACATGTTGTGCTTGAGTCCATGATGATTAAGTCTTTTGCTTTTATGCGTTTCATAGCCATAATTGCTATGTAATTTTTTTCATCCTTCATCAACTCTTTTTTTATATAGTTTCCAAATCCTCTATCGTATATGTTTTCTAAATATGCTCCACCTCTTGTCCTCTTTAATCTGTTTTGTTTTTCTAATTCTATTAAGTCTTTTCTAATAGTCTCTTCGCTACATTTTAGTATTTCTGCTATTTCAGCTATGCTGAGTACATTATGGGTTTCAAGATATCTTATTATTTGGCTATGGCGTTCTATTTTTATCATTTTGCACCTCTTTTTAAGATTTTTCTTTGCAGATTTGGTTTTGCGGACGGGTTTTTGTTGTTTTATTATTTTATTAGATTTGGCGGGTCGACCACGCTGTCGCATTCTTGCGGCCAATACATTTTTTACAACTGTTGTTGGTTTGCGAGGACCTCGCTAAACTCGTGCCGCCCCTACGTTTTTTATAATATTAATGTTTTTAAAATTATCTTTTTGAGGGCGGGCCTTTATTTCTTTTTATCTATTCTTTTTATTTGTTTAATTTTATTTTAATTTTTTATTTTTCTTGCAGATACGTGCCGCCCCTACGTTTTTGATAATATTGATGTTTTTAAAATTATTGTCCAACAAAAAATCAATCGTTTATTGTGTATGCTTTACCTATTGTTCTTGCGTAATAATATATTTTTGCCAAGTCTTCTACATATTCTGCTGATAAAAATGCTTTTTCCATATTTTCTCCACAACATATAACTCCATGGTTTGCCAAAAGGCATGAATTAGTTTTTTCTAAATAAGGTATTATGGCTTTTGCAAGTTCAATTGACCCTGCTCTTTCAAATGGTGCAACTTTTAATTTTCCACCTATAAAAGGCTCCATTTCTATTGAAATAAACGGTATTTCTTCTCTCGCAACTGCAAAGGCTGTTGCAAATGTTGAATGTGTGTGAACTACTGCACTATATTTAGGATATTTTTTATATATTTCAAGATGCATTTGCCATTCTGATGATGGTATTTGTCCTTCTACATATGGGTTTCCGTCAGCATGAATTTTCACAATATCTTTTTCTTTTATTTTTCCATAGTCCATACCACTCGGTGTTATATAAAAACTGTCTTCATCTTCTCCTCTAAGGCTGATGTTGCCGCTTGTTCCCGCTACTAATTTTGTGTTGTATAACTTTATCCCTGCTTCTACTAAAATTTTTCTATAATTCATTTTCTACCTCTAATTTAAATTTTTTTAATTTATATTTATTTATTAAGTATATTTTAAATACAATAAACTTGCAATTGATTTTTTGGAGTTTTTTGGATTTTACACAAATATTTTTGTTATTTATTGGTTTTTATTTGTTTTTATATCATTTTTAATTTTAATTATTATTTTTTTCTCTATTTTATCAAGTTTATTCGATTTTTATTTTTCCAATTTTAACCAATTTAATTTGACTTTTTAATGTATAATGTTAAAATAAAATTATAATTTTATTTTAAGGAGGATTTATGAAAAATTCTAAAATTTCTTTGTTGGATTTAATTGGAATTGGTGTCGGACAAATAATTGGTTCCGGAGTAATGATTTTAACCGGAATTGCCGTTGGCAAAACCGGTCATGGTGTTACTTGGGCTTTTATAGTTGCCGGAATCATCGTTGCCATAACTAATTTATGTCTTGCAACTCTCGGTTCTGCAATTCCTGCTAATGGCGGCATGTATACATACGTAAGAGACTTAATCGGTAAAAAAACCGGTTTCTTCTATGTCGCACTCTTAGCTGCCGGTCAATTGGTATTGGCAAATTATGCAATCGGTTTCTCCGAATACCTAAAGGAGCTTATCCCCGCAATAAATGTAACTTTGGTTTCAGCTATTATGATGACTACAATTTTTATTGTGAATTTAACAGGTATAAAAACTGCTGTTAAATTCCAAAACCTGCTTGTTATAGTACTTGTAGTATCTATTGGTTTGTTCATTGTCCTAGGTCTTCCTAAGATAAATGATTTTTCTCCTTATATGGATATCACTAAAGTTATGCCTAATGGTTTTTCTGATTTTATCGCAGCTATATTTCTTGTTAGATTTTCACTTGTTGGAGCTGAATACATAAATGAATTTGGTAATGATGCTGAAAATCCCGGCAAAAATATTCCTCTTGCAATGATAATTTCAACTATTATAGTTTCTATAATTTATTTGGGGGTTGGGTTTGTAGCTACCGGTGTACTTCCTGTCGAAGAGGTGGCTTTTAAGACTCTTGGAAGTGTTGCTAAGGAAATTTTTTCTCAACCTGTTTATTATTTCTTCATGGTTGGCGGAGCGATGTTTGCTGTTGCTTCTTCTTTAAATGCTGTTTTTGCTTGGGCTCCCAAAGGACTTAAGGTTGCAATTGAAGATGGTTGGCTTCCAGAATTTTTAGCTATTGAAAACAAAACCTTCGGAACTCCACATTATCTGCTTTTAATTTTCTACATACTTGGTATGATTCCTATTTTAACCGGCGGAACTTTGGAAATTATAGCTGTTCTTGGAAATAATATCGGTCTTATATTTGCCGCTCTTCCAATTGTCGCTGTACTTTTCTTACCCTCAAGAAACAAAATCGCATACGAAAATGCCTATTTCAAATTACCTTTATGGGCTATGAGAGTACTTCCTGTTCTTTGCTTAATAGTTTTTGCCGCAGGTTTTTATTCTAATGTAGACTTCATAGGTCCTTTAGGAATAAAAGTATTGTTTGGATATTGTTTAATTGTAGCTATTTATGCTAAGCTTAGAGAGCCTTATATCAAAAAGTCATAATTAAGTGAGGTTTTTATGTTAAAAGAAAAAATTTTCAGTGTTTATAAAGAAAGTGCAGATTATATTTTATCTAAAATAGGAGCTCCTGTTGATTTTGCCATAGTACTTGGAACCGGTCTCGGCACTCTACTCGACTCTATGGAAGATAAAATTGAGATACCTTATGAAGAAATTCCGGGATTTTTAATCTCTACTGTTAAAAGTCACCCTGGGAAATTTATATACGGTAAATTGTCCGGCAAAAACGTAATTTGTATGTCCGGCAGATTCCACTACTATGAAGGCTATGACCACAGCGAGTTGGCAACTCCAATGTATGTTTTAAAACTTGTTGGTGTTAAGACTGTAATTTTAACTAATGCTGCCGGTGCAATAAATTATAATTTTCATCCTGGAGATATTTGCGTTGTAACTGACCACCTAAATTTCGGTGGAGTTTCTCCTACTCGTGGAAACAACTTAGATGAATTTGGCGAAAGATTTTATCCTATAGACAATCTATATGACAGAGATTTAAGAACTTTTGCAAAAAATTGTGCTATTGAACTTGGCTTTTCCCTAAAGGAAGGTGTTTATTTCTATACTGTAGGACCTTTCTTTGAAACTCCGGCCGAAATAAGAGCTATAAGACTTTTAGGTGGCGACTTAGTCGGAATGTCTACTATTTCTGAATCTCTGACCGCCGGACATTGCGGTATAAAAGTTCTATGTCTTTCTTTGGCTACTAATTACAGCTCCGACAGAGTGGAAAACATGGACGGTAGCGAAGTTGAAGATGTTGCAATGGCAGCTTCTGAAAAATTCAGAAATTTAATACTTAAAATATTAGAAAAATTCGAGGGTTAATATGGAAAGACAAGATTATAATCTGCCATTTATGCTTCAATATGAACACGTTGCTTGGTATGAAAATGGTAGTGTTAAAATTTTAGACAGAAGAATTTACCCCAAAGAGGTTACATTTGTAGAATGTTTTAGTCATGTTGATGTGGCTCAAGCTATAGCTGACATGGTCACTCAAAGTGCCGGACCTTATACCGCAGCCGGAATGGGTATGGCTCTTGCAGCTTATGAGGCTCGTGATTTAAATGATGATGAAAAAATTATTTTTTTAAAAAAGGCCTCTGATAAAATTTCCAACGCACGTCCAACTACTGCAAACAGAATGAGAAAAATCACTGAAGACTCTGTTAAAGTTGCAATCAATGCTATGGAAAATGGTCTTGACCCGATCCGGACTATCTTTGAAAATACTGTTGTCTCTTTAAACAGAAGATATTCTACTATGAACAAAGTTGCAAAATATCTATGTGAGTTAATTCCTGAAAATGGAAAAGTTTTGACTCAGTGTTTCGGCGAAACTATAGTTGGAATGATGCTTAGAAATTTAAAAGAAAGCGGAAAAACTGTCAGCTTCTACTGTGCAGAAACTCGCCCTTATTATCAAGGCGCTCGTCTAACTGCGACTTGTTGCAGCGAAATGGGCTTTGAGACAACTATTCTAACAGACAATATGATCGCATATGCTATGGAAAATATTGGAATAGATTTATTCACTTCAGCTGCTGATACTATAACGCGCGATGCTCACGTAGCAAACAAAATAGGTACTTTCCAAATTGCTATTTTAGCTAAAAAGTTCAATATTCCCTATTTTGTAACCGGCATTCCTGACGATGATAAATTTTCAAAAGATGATATAAAAATTGAATTGAGAGATCCATCTCTTGTTTTGGGAGATTGGACTGCAAAGGGTGTAAAAGCTATATATCCTTCGTTTGACATCACTCCGCCTATGTTAATTCACGGTGTCGTAACTGACAAGGGACTTTATGAGCCTTCTGAACTACCAAATTATTTTGATTCTAAAGTAAATAGATTTTATTAATTTTAAAAGCGTATCTTGGTATCAAACCAAAATACGCTTTTTCCGTCTCTATTATTTATTATTTAGAATATTTTATTTCCCCTTACAAATTTGTGTTTAATATCTTTGTGTTGAGACAAATATATTGTCCTCTCTAATCTTTGGCGTAAATTTAAATCTTCTGTTCTATATTCTGAATCATCTATTACAACTACATCTAATTCATATCCTCTTTCAAACGAACCAACTTTTCCAAAAAATTCTCCACCGCCAAGTGTTCCCAAATAAAATACTTCTTCTACTTTCAATGGGTTTGAATTTTCATCTATAAGTCTCCAGAAAAGTTTTGAAACTTGGATAGCATCTGTCATCTGTCTAAAAATAGATAAATATGCTCCACCTGCAACGTCACTTCCAAGTCCAACTCTCTGACCTTCTTCTAAGTATTTTCTAATTGGAGCTATTCCTGAAGAGAGATTCATATTTGAATCAGGACAGTGTGCTATGTAGACCCCTCTATCTTTTAACAATTTTCTCTCGTATTCGTCTGACCATACACAGTGAGCCATTATAGTCTTGGAATATTCTCCAAACAGTCCAAATCTGTCATAAGACTCTCCATAGCATTTTGTTCCGGGGCATAGCTCTTTAACCCATTCTATTTCTGATTGATTTTCAGATAAGTGTGACTGCACCGGAAGTTTTTCCTCTTTTGTAATTTTACCTAAGCTCTCCATCAATTCGTCAGTACATGATGGTGTAAATCTTGGAGTTATTATCGGATATGTGTTTTTATATTTTACTTTGGTTTCATCTAACCACTTTATTGTATTCTCAATACTCTCTCTTGCACCAACTTCTTGTAATTCCGGTATTGAGTTTCTGTCCATATTGACTTTTCCAACGTAAGAAACCAATCCTGAATTTTCAAGCATACCCATTAAAATTATGGTGCTTGGTACGTGTAATGTTGCAAACACAACCGCTCTTGTAGTTGCACTACTTACCAAGTCTCCTACAAATTTTTCATATGTTTTTTTAGCATATTCTGTGTCTATATACTTTGCCTCATGAGGGAATGTATATGTATTTAGCCAATCCAAAAGTTCCAAATCCATTCCAAGCCCTCTGAAATGATATTGTGGCGCATGAACATGTAAATCTATAAGACCCGGTATTATTAACTTATCACTATAATCATAGACCTCCAAGTCCTTATACTCATCAGGTATTTCATCAAATACCCCACATGAATAACCTTCCACACACACCAAATAACTATTTTCTCTTGTTGTTAAATTTTCCAGATTTTCGCTATAGCAAATATCTCCTTTTATTATAAAAGATGCTCTCATAAACATCCTCCATTCTTTAACCTAATGAAATTAATACATATCGTAATGCAAAAATAACTGAAACCACTGCTGTTAATAATTTTATATCCTTAATTTTTCCAGTAAATAATTTCAATAAACAAAAACTTATTAATCCCATTGCTATACCATTTGCAATTGAATATGTAAATGGCATAAATGTTATCGTAATAAATGCCGGAATAGCATTTGTAATATCACTAAAATCAACATCTTTTACATTAGATAGCATTAAAACCCCTACATAAATTAAAGCCGGTGCTGTTGCTGCTGCTGGAATTATACTTACAAATGGAGCACAAATTATTGCTGCTATAAACAACATAGATGTTGTAAGCGCTGTTAACCCTGTACGTCCTCCCTCTGCTATTCCCGCACTTGATTCTACAAGAGTTGTTACAGTTGGCGCCCCAACTAAAGCTCCTGTAAGTGTCGAAATTGCATCTGACATAAGAGCTTGCTTCATTCTTATAACTTCTCCATTTTCATCTATCATATTTGCTTGTTTAGCAGCTCCAAGTAATGTTCCTAAAGAATCAAACATATTAACTAACGAAAAACTTACTACCAACATAAATACTATAAATATATTGTGTATTAAATCTTCCCCTGCAAAAAGTCCCACAAAATCTAACTTAAAAAGTGATACTTCGTAAAAATCATGGAATTTTGTAGCCAAGTTCAAATCAAAAGCGTCAAATTTTGTAACTCCTAATGGCACTCCTATTAAAGTAGCAATCACTATCCCTATTAATATAGAGCCCTTTACTTTCTTTGCGTTCAATACTCCTATTATTATAAGCCCTATTAATGCAACCGTTGCACTCATTATTAGTTGTGTATCAAATTCAGGATTTTGCCATTGTGAAAAATCGATCATACTGACCAATGTCGCCGGGTTATCTACTACAATATTGGCACTTTTTAAACCTATTATAGTTATAAATAAACCTATCCCAGGTGTCATAGCATCTTTTATACAGTTTGGAATTGCTCTTATTATAGCTTCTCTAAGTCCTATGGCAGTGATTATTATAAATATTGCCCCTGATAAAAATACTATTACTAAAGCTTGTGAATATGTGTAACCCATTACTAACATTACAGTATATGCAAAGAAAGCACTAAGTCCCATCCCCGGAGCTTGTGCAAATGGAAGCTTTGCATAAACAGCTACTAAAAAGGTTCCTATAAAAGCTCCTATACACGTAGCTATAAATGCACCGTTTGATACTTTTGTCGCATACGCATCTTGCCCTAATATTCGTAAAGGCTCTGAAACTGTCATTGGTATAATTATTAATATGTACGCAATTGTTATAAACGTAGTAATACCGGCTAAAATTTCAGTCTTTACATTTGTGTTGTATTTTGAAAGTTCAAAAAATCTTTCAAAAAATCCCTGTTGTTTTTGTTTCATAACTTTCCCTCCTAAAATATGACCGTTAAAATAGAGGAGACAAACTTCTACATACTATTTTCTAATTTAAAAATAAAAAAACTACTCAAAAACCCACTATAAATTAAAAAACATTGCAAAACTACAGAGATACAGGCATAACAATGTATTTTATAATTTATAGTCGGACTATTAGGTAGTCGATAGATACGCTTAACCAAATTATAAGCTTATATAAATTATATTATTAAATTATAATAGATTTTATTTCATAACGTTTTCCTCTATTTAATAATATTATAATGCTCTTTATCACATTTGTCAATTAAAAAATTAACAATTTTATCCAATTTAGGCAATTTTAAAATTTATTTATTAATTTTTTAAAATTGCCAGAGTATTATATGAACAAAGTCCGGTAGATAATAAACTATGAGAAAAAATATTGTAATCTATATATGACTTATTTTTTCTCCACCCATCAAATACCTCTATAAATTTTATATTCATCCCCTTATATCTAAATATTTTATACCCACTAATGGTTACAGTATGGTTGTGATACTCTCCAAAAGCTATATTCATAAGAAGTGGTCTTCCTGCATCTATTTCGCTTTTTACAGGATTATAAAAATTAGAAAAATACCTTCCCTTTGCCTTAACTTTTATTCCATAGTATCTAAAATAGTCTTTCATTATATCATCTATTTTTGATGGCAGTGTTCCAATTGTTTCATCAAATCCGTAACTTTGTGCAATTGTAAAAATTTGGTCGAAAATTTCTTGTTCCGATAAATCTCCAAAAATTTTGTCGTAGTAACTCAAAACTCGAGTTATTGAAACTATTGAGCAGTTTTTATTTGATTTTTTAAATTCACTTTGTAAAAAATCTTTTAAATCCAAGCTTTTTTCTTCCAACAACACTGCTCCATTATAATTTTTAGTTATATATCCGTACAAATAATCTATTACTTCATATCCTGTAAATTTAATCAAATCAATCACTCTTTTCTATATCTTTTTCAGGGAGATATTTCCAATACTTCTTAGGCATATTTGACATCATAAGTTTTTTATTCTTTCTTTCATCTATACCCACTGCACTATAAAATTTCTTCCACGCACTCTTAAAAAATATCTCTCTATCACTATCTACCGCTTCTATATACTCAACTTCCATAAATTCACAATTCCCATGCACACAAAAAGCTGCTGTTTTTCTATTCACATCATATATAACAAACTTTTCATTTGGCATTCTCTTTAAAAAATGTGGAGTTATAAATTTCAATATATCGTTGTGAGGTGTGAACTCTGCAAATAAAAATCCGTCTTGAATTTCTCTAAATCTAAGAAGCCCTTTGTAATCATGATTCTCTGAGACAAAATTTTTTAAAATACTTCTATACATCACAGCTTCTTCCTGCGCCGAATTCAAATATGACAATCCGTACTTATAAACACCTTTTATACACTTTGCTATAACATCTGCTTTTTGCAAATTATCAGAGTGATAAACTATAACTAAATCATTAAAAAAGCTCTTAGAAATATTTTTTATAATAGAGTTTTTAACTCTCTCATATTTTTTTAAATCCGTACTCACGTGAATATCTTCAAAAAAATTCACTTGCTCAGTTTCAATTGAGAAATTAACATTTTCTATTATAGAATATGCTTCAAACACAGCTGTTAAAAGCCCTTCAAAACTTCCGTCATATATATATTTCATAATCACCACATCTTCAACTGCTCAACTGAATTAGGATCGTATTGCCCCATAAAATCTTTTAGAGATTCTTTTGTAGAAAAATTTTTCCCTCTATAAACTCCTCCAACAGTTATAAAATTAACAGCTCTCTTAGTAGATATTTTCAAACTCTTTAAGTCGTCATACTTTAGAGCTGCAAACTTTCTTGCATTTATGATTCTAAGAGCATAATTTCTACCAAATCCCGGAATTCTCATAAGCTCTTCATAAGTTGCCCTATTTATTTCAATCGGAAATAAATCTATATTTTCTATTGCCCAATTTGCCTTTGGATCTATTCTCAGATCAAAAAATGGATTTTCTCGTTTTAAAATTTCATCTGCCTTGAAACCATAAAACCTTAGCAACCAATCAGCTTGATAAATTCTGTGTTCTCTAAGGAGTGGAACTTTTTCAATTCCCTTTGTATACTTAGATTTTACAACCGGCACATAACCTGAATAATAAACTCTCTTCATATCAAAAGTTCCGTACAATGCCTCAGCTCTGTTTATAATAGTCAAATCATCTTCTCCAGTTGCTCCAACAATCATTTGAGTAGTTTGTCCCGCCGGTACAAATTTTGGTGCACTTCTAAATTTTTTTCGTTCTTCAATATTTTGTAAGAGATTATTTTTTATATCTTCCATAGGTTTAAATATCTTTAGATAGTTTTTCTGTGGGGCCAACAGAGCCAACGAATTTTCAGTTGGGAGTTCTATATTTATGCTAATTCTATCAATCAAAATTCCCAAACTTCTTATCAGTTCTTCACTAGCTCCCGGAATTCCCTTCATATGAATATAACCATTAAAGTTATATTCATATCTTAAAATCCTTGCAATTTCAATCAACTTTTCCATAGTCTTATCCGGACTTTCAGCTATTCCCGATGACAAGAATAACCCCTCTATGTAATTTCTCTTATAAAAATTTATAGTCAAATCCGCAACTTCTCTTGGAGTGAATTCTGCTCTTAATACATCATTATCTCTTCTATTGATACAGTACTCACAATTGTATACGCATTTATTGGTAAGTAAAATTTTAAGAAGTGAAATGCACCTTCCATCTTCACTCCAAGAATGGCAAATCCCCGCTATGTGTCCATTGCCAAGCCCTTTATTATTTTTTCTATCCGAACCACTAGAGGAACAACTTACATCATACTTTGCAGCATCTGTTAAAATTTTTAATTTTTCTTGAAGTTCCATGCTCTCACCTCTTAAAAAATTATAACATCTGTCACACCCGTTGTAAACATACGTTCTAAATCCTTGACTTTTGTTCTTTCTCCTTAAAATAATTTCTATAATAAAAACCTATACCTACACAAACTTTTATAAAAAACAAACTCCAACTTACTTAGTAAATCAGAGTTTGTCATTATTAATCTTCTAATATTTTCTATAATTAATGTATTAATAATTCATTTTACGTAAAAAATTCATCTTTATTTTAATATATTTGGCAAAAAAAGAATTATTTGAGGTATATAAGCAAATAACAAGACAGTTAGTAATTCTATAATCAAGAACGGTAAAACTCCTTTCACAATATCATTAAATTTTAATCCTGTTATCGATGCTGCTGTAAACAAATTATATCCAAAAGGAGGCGTAACATATCCTATAACCAAATTTATTACAAAAATCATTCCTAAATGTAACGGATCTATTCCAAGTTGTAATCCAAAAGGAACAATTACAGGAGCAATTATAATAATTGCTGCAACAGTATCCATTAAAGCCCCTACAAAGAATAAAATTATCATTAGAACTAATAAATATACATACTTATTAGTTATTATTCCACTCAAATATAATGCTATTGTAGACCCTATATTAGTTACTGACATTATCCAAGAAAGCAAATTTGCTGCCCCCATGATTATACCTACCATGGCTGATGTCTCCATCGCTTTTAATAACGCCCCTGGTAATTCATAAATTTTTATCTCTCTATATATTACCATACCTAATACTAATGAATACACTACTCCAATAGCAGCTGCCTCTGTAGGTGTAAATATCCCCGAGTAAATTCCCCCTAATATTATTATCGGTAAAAGTAGGGCTCCAAGAGCTGACCATGTAGATTTTATTAATTCTGTAAAATTAAACTTTTTCCTGTCATTCTCCATTATTTTCGGATTATTTTTTATAATTACAAAATTTACTAAAATCAAAAATAACATCATTACAATTCCAGGTATAATACCGGCTATGAACATTTTAGGTATTGAAATTCCCATTGTAACTCCATAAATTATCATAGGAATGCTTGGAGGAATTATAGGTCCTAAAGCTCCCCCGGCAGCAACCATTCCTGCGGCTGTTTTTTTATCATACCCATTCTTAGTTAAAGATGGTATCATTGTACTCCCAATAGCTGCTACTGTAGCAGGACCTGACCCCGTTAAAGCTGCAAAAATAGCACATGAAACTATTGTTACAACTCCTAATCCCCCTGGTAACCAACCAATCAATTCATCCGACCAATGAATCATCCTTTTTGATATTCCCCCTTTATCCATTATCTCTCCGACTAATACAAATAATGGTATTGCCAATAAAGGAAATGAATCTAATCCTGTTATAAATCTTTGACTTACTAATAATAAAGGTTTCATGTCAGTTATTAATAAAAATACAATACCTGAACCCAATATAGACAAAAACACTGGTAACCCTATAAAAATTAATATGAACATTAACAAAAACATAATTCCTACCATTAAATATCATCTCCCATATAGTTTGCCATATTCATATATATATCATATATAGAATAAAAAGTTATCAATGCTCCAAATATTGGTGCCGCCATATATACAAATGCCATACTAATCCTCAATGCAGGACTAAGTTGAGTTCTAACCGCCCAAGCTACTTTTGATCCAAAAACTATTAATATAGTTCCTATTAAAATCGTTAAAATATTTATTATTAAACTTAGTTTCTTTCTATTCTTATCACTTATATTTTCTGTAACTACACTCACGGTAGCGTTACTTTTGCTTTTTGTACATAATGCTGCTCCTAATAAATTAGCCCATATAAAGCTATATCTAGCTAATTCTTCTGTCCATGATAAAGAAGAGTTTAGAATAAATCTTGTGAATACTTGTAATACACATGATATTATCAACGCTAAAAAAACTGTTATAATTAATATTTTCAATACTTTAGTAATCAAATTATTTAACTTCACCATAAAATCCACCTTTATAAATTTAATTCACTCGATAATTCATCAAAATATTCTTCTCCGATAACTTGAGATCTACTTTTATAAAAATCTTTAAACTTTTTCTTAAAAGCATCCTTATCTATATCTCTGATTATTTTCATACCTTGATTTTCCATTTCTTTTAACATTTTAGTTTCTTTATCTGCATTACTAGTTCTAGTAATCTTACCTGCATATTCTGCGGCTTGTCTCAGTATTTCTTTCTCTTCTTCATTTAATTCATCATATATATTTTTTGATATACATAGAATTAATGGCGAGTAAAAATGCCCTGTTAAATTTAGGTCTTTTGCTATATCTACAAACCCATTTGTATAAGTTACGCTTATTGGTATGTCTAACCCATCTATAGTGCCTTGTTGTAATCCTGTTATAGTTTCTGACCATGACATTGGAACCGCATTAGTCTCTAATTGTTGATATGTCTTTATATATGTATCCGTTTCCATACATCTGATTTTTAAACCTTTAAAATCACCAGGGTATCTAACTTCTGCATTAGCTGTTACTAAATGTCTAAATCCTCCTTCTCCATACGCTAATGCTTTTATCCCATATTTTTCATACTCATTCAAAACTTTTCTTCCTATATTTCCATCAAGTATACTTGCAGCTTCTTTTGAATTCCCAAAAATAAAAGGTAAATCAAATAACCCTGCTTCTTTTATATAACCACTTATATATGCATTAGTCATGATAGCCATATCAGTTGTACCTATTTGCATTCCAGTGAACATTTCCCCTTCTTGCCCAAGCTGACCTGAACCTTTTATGTCTATAACAATTTTTCCATTTGTTTTTTTATAAACTTCATTCGAAAAATTCTTAGCAAATATAAAATAAGGGTCATCTTCAACCGGAGCTGTTGTAAAACCAATTTGAAATACTTTATTTTCAGTTTTGCTCTTCGAACAACCTACTAAATTTAATATTAATAATGAAATAATTACTACTATTGCATATTTTTTCAATTTCAGCCCTCCACTAAATTTTTAGGTGTAAACTTTATCATCTTTTCTATATTTTTTGTTTCTATTCCACTTTCTAAACAAAATTTGATAGCATCTTTCATTGAATTTATAGGTGTTTTTTTATTATATATCCCCCTATCAGTACTAATAAAAATGTTTTCATAATCTAGATTTCTCATTACATTTAAAAACTTGTTTTTTGAGCAATCTCCATCTTCTAAATTGGCCCAAACTTTTTCTAATATTACTCCTTTTTTTGCTAACATTAATTGTGTGTCAATATCAATATCAGTTCTTAGCCAATCAGGATGTGTTAGCACTATTTTAACCTTGTTTTTAATTGATTCTTGACACAAAATAATACTTTCTTCAACACTAAGATGCCCCGTAGCTATAACTGCATTATATTTTTTAACAACCTCAATAATTTCGTAAACCTCTTTTTTCAATTTTCCTTTATCATCTAAAATACTTATTCCTTTTCTATTAAAAAAATCTCCTTTCATATTTCCATACTTTAAAGAATTTTCTGAATCTCTAGTAGGAAACCAAACAAATACTCCACCTAATTTTAAAGAACTTTCACATGCATATGGATTCAATCCTCCTACTGGATAATTTAATACTATTCCTCCATAGGCTTTAGTATTAAAATTAAAATGCGAATTTATTAATTGTGCCCTACCTATAGTTGATTCATAATGATTTTTTATCATTACGCCACTCATATTATATTTATTTGCATTTTTTATTAAATCTATATCATCTATGCTTCTTTTTACATGAGATGGACTACTATGTGTATGTAAATCATATGAACCTATTAATAAATCTAAAATTAAATCTTCCACTTTTTCCCCTTTCTAAATATTTTCATATTTATTTTATAAACTTAATTTAACAAAGTAAAACAAGCGATTTTTTTATTAATTAAAGTTTTAACTTGTTATATCATTGTATAATGTTATAATTTATGTATTATTAATGTTTTATTGATCAAATAAACTAATAATTTTTATTTAGTACAAGTTTTTTCAATAATGTATAATTATTAACAATATATTTCTTGTGAGGTGACATTATGACGCAAAATCAAAAAATTTTTTTATTTATTGCTGAAAATTTAAGTTTTAATAAAGCTGCTAAACATTTTTTTGTTACTCAACAATGTATTAGTGACCATATTAACAGAATAGAAAATGAATATGGAACTAAATTATTTTATAGAAAGCCATACCTACATTTAACTCAAGCTGGAGAAGCAGTATATAAATCATTATCTACTATAAATAGAATCGAAAGTGATTTAAAATCAAGTATTGAAAATTTTTCTAATGAAAAAAGGGGTTCATTTACTTTCGGAATTAGCACATCTCGATCTAAGGTTTTGCTTCCAAAAGTTCTTAATAAATACTATGAATATTTTCCAGAAGTTAATATTTCTTTTTTTAGTGGAGATACCTCTATATTAGAAAACAAATTATTAAAGAATGAAATTGACTTATTTCTTGGAATTAATTCTAGTTTAGACTTAGATTTAGATATTACTCCTGTCGCAGAGGATTACATGTACATAGTAATTAATAAAAATTTATTTAAAAAGTATTTTTCAAAAGAACAACTTCAATTATTTAAGCATGGATTCGATTTAAATTTATTAAAAGATATTCCTATTACTATGTACTATAATACCGGGGCTTTATATCAACTTATGCAACAGCATATTCTAAGCCATGGTATACAATTAAATAAAACTCCTTACTTTATAAGTGAATGTGATGTTCAAATTAGTTTATGTTTAAATAATACTACTTGTGCTATTGTCCCTAGAATGTTATCAATACATTTATTAGACAATCCAGAAATCTTCTTATTTCCTATAAAAGATTTTAATTATCCTTTAAGAATTGATATTGTTAAGAATAAATACATAGATCTACCACATTATGTCAAAGCATTTAATAATCTATTAATAGAAGAAATTAAAAATATTCAAAAACTACTCTGAGCTAATTTTAATATAAGTCCAAAAAATGCTCACAAATTTATTAGAAAATAGTATTTGTATAAAATAACTATATTTTGGAAATTCAAATCAATAAAAAACAAACTCCAACTTACTTAGTAAATCAGAGTTTGTCATTATTAATCTTCTAATATTTTTAATCTTCTACAAATATGGAACGTTATACTTAAAATAACTGCAACCACACTTGCCAATACCATTCCTGATAGTTCCACATTCCCAACAGAAATTGTCAAACCACTAAGACCTGTAACTAATATTACACTTGTCAAAATCAGGTTTGCACTTTTTGAATAGTCTACTTTTGCATCAACCAAAAGTCTCAACCCGCTTGCCCCTATCATTCCATATAATAAGAACGTAACTCCCCCTATTACATCTCCAGGGATTGTTTGAATAAGTGCTGCCAAAGGTCCAACGAATGCCATACATATTGAAACCATAGCCGCTCCAGCTATTACTTGAACGCTATATACGCCAGTAACTGCCATTACACCTATATTTTCTCCATATGTTGTAGTCGGAACTGAACCCAAAAATCCTGAAACCATTGTAGAAAAATTGTCTGCAAGTATTGTCCTATCAAGTCCTGGGTCTTTTATTATATCTCTTCCTATTATGTTGCTTGTGACCACTTGATGACTTATATTTTCACTCATTATAACCAATGTCACAGGCAGCATTGTCAAAATTGGTTCCCAATGAAAAGCCGGTGTTTGAAAATTTGGAACTACAAATAAACTCGCTCCTTTTATCCCTGAAAAATCAATCATACCAAATAAATATGCTGTTATATAACCAACTACTATTGCTATCAAAATTGGTATTGTTGCCCAAAATTTTTTAAAGAGAACTGAACCAAAAATTGCCGTTAATAATGTTATTGCGAAAACTATTCTGTCCGGATTAGTTGCAGTCTCACCCATTATATTTGCTCCTATTGTTCCACCAGCTATTGTTGCCGATGCCAATTGAAGTCCTATAAGTGCTACTACCGCTCCCATTGCCGCTGGAGGAAGGACTATATCTAACCAACTAACTCCTCTTTTCTTGATTAGCCAAGCTATAAAACAACCTATCGCACCTACTGCTACGAATCCTCCGAGTGCATATTCGAATGGATATTTTGATAAAATAACTTGAGTTGGTCCTAAGAATGCAAAACTTGAGCCTAAATAAGCTGGCACTTTTTTATTGGTTATCCAAATTAACAAAAATGTTCCAATACCATTCATTAAAAGTACAATACTCGGGTCCATTTTAAATACTAATGGAACTAGTACAGAAGCTCCAAACATAGCAAACGTATGTTGTAAGCTCAAAGGTATAAGCAGATTTAAAGGTACTTTTTCATCTACTCCTATAATTTTCTTATTCATTTCTCCCTCCCATTTTAGTTTTTAAAATTTCAACTTTTTTCAAACTTTCCTTATGTATTTTACTCTATTTATTTTTAAGTCTCAATGATTAAATTAGAAAATAATTCATTTGTATTATCTGCCCCAACTATGTTTAATGCTAAATATAAGTTTAACTTTTAAATAGGAATATTTTTATAATCTTTTAATTTATTTTATTTGCTCAAAAAAAGACCCTAGATTACTCTAAGGTCTAATTGTTTAATTAAATTAGTCAATAAGTTTAGAAACAACTCCTGATGCTACTGTTCTTCCACCTTCACGAATTGCGAATCTTAATCCTTCGTCCATTGCGATTGGTGTGATTAGTGTTACTGTGAATGTTGAGTTGTCTCCTGGCATTACCATTTCTACTCCGTCTGCTAGTTGGATGTCTCCTGTTACGTCTGTTGTTCTGAAGTAGAATTGTGGTCTGTATCCGTTAAAGAATGGTGTGTGTCTTCCACCTTCTTCTTTTGATAGTACGTATACTTCGGCT
>NZ_JAXDSS010000075.1:0-16412 GCF_034090345.1 Peptoniphilus sp.
TTAAAAATGAATTTTTCCACACATTATCAGACGTAGTGGATAGGTTGTGTGAAACGATAAATAAATTAACAAAAGAGATGGTTAAAAGTATCTCCAATAGGGATTGGTTATATATCTAGATTTAATAGGATAATAGTATAAGTAACTTTTATAATTATCCAACGTTAGTATAAACTCTTAGCACTGCCTATTTGACAGTGCTTTTTTTAAATTCTTCATAAATATATCTAATGGATTTGTTAAAAGTAGGATGAATGAAATGGGGAGCTATTTCGCAAAGAGGTTCCAACACAAATTCTCTTTCTGAAATATATGGATGAGGGACTATCAGATTATCTTGATAAATTTGTTGGTTTTCAACAAATAAAATATCTATATCAATAGTTCTAGGTCCCCAATGAATTTTTCTTTCTCTTCCTAAATCAAGTTCAATTTTTTGGATATGTTTTAATAACATCTGCAGAGAATATGTTGTTGAAATTTCAACTACAGAATTTTTAAAATCAGGTTGATCTTCTAAACCCCAAGCAGGAGTTGTATATATACTTGATTTATTTATTATTTTTGTATAATCATTTTCAATTTTTGAGTATGCACTGTTTAACAACTTAGTGGAATCTCCTAAATTTGAACCAAGTCCCAAGAAACAGCGCATTCTTTTTCTTGAGATTTGGACTAAAACTTCATCTAATGGCAGATGTACAGGAGCCCATGGTTTTTTTATACTGACTGTAACTTCATCAACCATAGTGTATTTTTTCAAAATAAATTGAGCTATCTCTTCAGCACAGGTTTCGATCAAGTCATTTGATTTAGATTTAAATAATTCTTGAACTTCTTCGGACAAAAATCCATAGTGAACAGATTTATCTAAATCATTTGTCAAGGCAGCGTCTTGAGTTTCAAGACCAAGAGATATATCAATTACAAATTTTTGGCCAAGAGTTTTTTCCTCTTTAAAAACACCGTGATTTGCAAAAATAATTAAATTTGAAATTTTAATATAATCCATAAAAACTCCTAATATTTGATTTCTAAATTCTTTTTATGATCGCCCCACTTACAACCTTCAGCTTTGCAATTGTAACAATCTCTTGACAGTTTATCAGCTTTGTAGAAAAGTGATTTAAAATTTAAACAATCACTTTTTTTTCTATGATTTTCAATAGCAGATAATATTAAAACTTTTTCATCATCTGTAAAATTTGTAGAAGAAAGGGCTTTTTTTGCTATATCTATAGATGCTAAATCATGAGGCATATCATTTTTATATTCGTAAGCTCTACCCAAATCATGAAGTAGAGCTGTACTGTAAATAACATCTTTGGAAATGGAAATATTATTTTCAAGACACAGAATATAGCAAATACGAGCGACATCTAAAAAATGGGTGAGATTGTGCCTGCAATAAATTCTGTCATCTTCCAAAGTTTTCAAATCCTTTAATAAGTCTTGAATAAAATCAAGTTTAAATATGATATTTGAATTTTCCATTATAGTCCCATTAATTTATAAGCTTCATTTTTTAAATTTAAATCTGTTTCAAATTTACCACGGGCAACAGAAGTCATAGTAGAAGTTCCCGGTTTTTTAACTCCACGCATATTCATACACATATGTTCAGCTTCTATAACTACAAGAGCTCCTTCCGAACTTAAAAATTCCATTAGAGCATCAGCTATTTCCATAGTAAGTCTTTCTTGAAGCTGAGGTTTTTTTGCATATAGTTCAACAGTTCTTGCAAGCTTTGAAAGTCCGGCAACTCTTCCGTTTGGAATATATGCAATATGAGCTTTTCCCCAGAAAGGAAGTAAGTGGTGCTCACACATAGAATAGAAAGGAATATCTTTTTCTACAACCATATTTTTATCAACTAATTCAAAAGTTTTTGAAAGATGTTTTTCAGCAGTTTGATTAATTCCTCCAAAAATTTCTTCATACATTCTAGCTACCCGTTGAGGTGTTTCAACTAATCCTTCTCTTGTAGGGTCTTCCCCTATAGCTTCAAGAATCATAGTGACAGCTTTTTCAATTTTATTTTTATCCATAATAACCTCTTTTATATTTTTATTTATATATACCTTTATTCCGGCATATTCTAACAATAAACCTTACTTAAGTCAAATGATTTACAAATTATTTGACACTGTATATTATATTACTTTTTATTCGATTTTTACAGCATTTGTAGGTAAAAATGTAGCATCGAACAAATTTATTTATGTCTATTTTTAGCGGTTTTATAATAAGATAAATAGTATTTAAGTTAATGAAATCAAATAGTCTAAATTACATTTTTCAAATTTATTAAATGAAAGTTAGCAAATTTATAGTATACTATTTTTAAGATTAACAATAAAAATTAAAAATGAATATATAAATTTGGGAGGAATTATGCATCAATATAGGGGTAGGTTAATTGTACACACAGGTTCTATGTTTAGTGGAAAAACTTCCAGCTTAGAAAGAGAGATCAAGAGGTTTCAAATTGCAGGATATAAAACTGTAGCATTTAAACCTAAATTGGATACAAGGGGAGAAGAACAAAGGATATCAACTCATGATAATACACATTTAAATGCTGTTATGTGTGACAATATAGATACTATTGCCGAGTATATAGAAAATAATGAAGTTGACGTAATTGGAATTGATGAGGTTCAATTTTTAGAAGGAGATATACAAAGAATTTTGGACCAAATAAATGAATTCTTAAAAAAGAAAAAGACAGTAGTTGTTGCAGGACTTGATATGGACTTTGAAGCAAACCCATTTGATTTGGTAAAAGAATTGATGGCAAGAGCAGATTATCTATATAAACATCACGCAGTGTGTACTGTGTGTGGTGCTGATGCTTGGGTGTCTCATAGAAAGTCAAAAGATACAAATAGAATTGTTATAGGGGCAAGTGATGAATATGAGCCTCTATGCAGAAATTGTTACAATGAACTACTTGACACAAATACAAATAAAAGTTTATAATTTAAACATAAATAAAGGAGAATGAATTATGACACCACGTGAATCAGAGATTATGGAGCTTATCAAAAAAACGCCGACAATATCTCAACAAGAAATAGCAGATATATTGAATATTAAACGTTCGTCAGTGGCGGTTCACATCAATAATTTGTCAAAGCAAGGATATATATTGGGTAGACGTTATATTTTCAGAGAATCACCTTTGATAACAGTAATAGGGGGTGCCAATGTAGATGTAATTGGCTATCCGGATTCCACAATAATAAAAAAAGACTCTAATCCAGGGACTATAGTAAAGTCAGGTGGTGGAGTTGGTAGAAATATTTGTGAGAATTTAGCAAAACTTAGTGCTCCAGTGTCTTTTATCGGAGCTTTTGGAGAAGATAGCAATGGAGATATGCTTATAAATGGTTTAAAGGAAATAGGGGCAAATACAGATGACGTATTTATTTTTCAAGATACACCAACTTCAACTTATCTAGCTATTTTAAATGAAGATAGGGATATGGAGTTTGCAATAAACGATATGAGTATAGTTGAAAAATTAACTCCAGATATGCTATTTAAGAAAAAGAAAAAGATAGAAAATGCAAATTGTGTAGTAATGGATACGAATTTGCCTGAGAATACTATCAAATATCTTTTAAAGGATGTAAAACAAAAGTTTTATATCGATTGTGTTTCTGATAAAAAAGCAGAAAAATTGGTTGAGTGTTTAGATAAAATTTATTTCTTAAAAGCAAATAAATATGAAGCTCAATTTTTAAGTGGAATAGAAATTAATTCCGTAGAAGAGGCTCAAAGAGCAGCTGAAATTCTTTTTGAAAAAGGAATAAAATCTGTAGTAATCACTATAGGTGAATTGGGATTAGTTTATAAGGATAGAAATAATTCATTACATTTAAAATCAAAACCTATGAAAATCGAAAATGCTTCAGGAGCAGGAGATGCTTTTATGGCAGGATATGTCTATGGAGATTATACAAAAATGGATTTAATGAGCAAGCTTAAATATGCAACAGCTTGTAGCAGAGTGGCACTAAAATCAAAGTCAACTACGATTGAAACAGTTGCGATTGGCTCAATAGAGGAGGAAATGGAAAATGTTGAATAAAGAATTAATGAAGAAATATATGGTTATAAGCGAAGAAGTTCAAGAGGCAATGGATAGTGGAAAGCCTGTAGTTGCTCTAGAATCAACTATCATCTCACATGGTATGCCATATCCACAAAATTTAGAAACTGCAAAAGCTTGTGAAGAAATAGTTAGAGAAAATGGTTGTGTTCCAGCTACTACTGCAATCATAGATGGAAAAATCAGAGTTGGTCTTTCAGAAGAAGAATTAGAATTTATGGCAACTTCTAAAGATATTATAAAATGCTCAAGAAGAGACTATGCTTATGTTGTTGCAAATGGCTTAAACGGAGCGACAACAGTTGCAACTTCTATTATTACAGCTTCTTTAGCTGGAATAAAACTTCTTGTAACTGGAGGAATTGGTGGAGTGCACAGAGGCGCTGAAGAAACATTTGATATTTCTCGTGACTTACAAGAGATAGCGTCAAATAACGTTGCTGTAGTATGTGCAGGAGCTAAATCTATTTTGGATATAGGTCTTACTCTTGAATATCTTGAAACATTTGGTGTACCTGTATTTGGATATCAAACTAAAGAAATGCCAGCTTTCTACACAAGAAGCTCAGGATTTAATTTAGATTATAAAATGGATGAAACATCTGAAATAGCTAATGCTATTAGTACAAAATGGGATTTAGGTTTAAATGGTGGAGTTGTAGTTGCAAATCCAATTCCTGAAGAAGATGAAATGGATGCTAATGTAATCAATAAAGCTATTGAATTAGCTCTTATAGATGCAAAGAAAGAGGGAATACACGGAAAAGAAACAACACCTTTCTTACTTGGTAGAGTTTTGACAGCAACAGGTGGAAATTCTCTTGAATCAAATATAGCTCTTGTAAAGAACAATGCTAAAATAGGTGCTCAAATTGCAAGAGAACTTTACAACAATTAAAAAGACATCGGATAGTAAATGCTTTTTTTCACATGCGACAGTGCCGTATGATTTAAATGAAGGCGGAAGTGTTTATGGAGCAAGACTTTTAGAATGGGCAGATAATTTATCTGGATTGGTATCTATAAAACACAGAAGAGGTTCGGTTACAACAGCTTCATTTGACCAATTTAATTTTGTAAATCCTATACAACTTGGGGATTTTATTTTCGGAGAAGCTTTTATTTCTGGAACAGGAGATGCTTCGATGGAGATATTTTTAAAATTTGTTGGAGAAAAATCTGTTACTGGAGAAAAATATTTGGCTGCATTTGGATTCGTTACTTATGCTGCTAAAAAATTAAAGCCTGGAGAAAAAGTGCCTAAGATTATAGGCGAAACAGATGAAGAGCTTTCGATAATGCAAGGCTACGAAGAAAGAAAAAAGATAATAAGAGAAAAAATAGAACGAAATAAGGCATTGACAGAAATAATAAAATTATAGCTTGGGTAACCGAGCTATTTTTTTATTTCATCAATATGTTAAAATTATAGGTATGAAAAGAGATATAGTACCAGGAACAGAATACATAATTTATCAAGACGATGAAAATTTTAAATATACTTTTGATTCACTTGCACTGACAAGTTTTGCAAAAGCAAAAGGAGTATGTGTTGATTTAGGTGCGGGGTTTGGAATAATAGGATTTAGAGTTATAAATCGAGTTGATAAAATAATAAACTTTGAAATAAATGAAGAAGCTTTAAATCTTTTGA
This sequence comes from Peptoniphilus sp., assembly GCF_034090345.1. Taxonomy (GTDB): domain Bacteria; phylum Bacillota; class Clostridia; order Tissierellales; family Peptoniphilaceae; genus Peptoniphilus. The sequence goes on from NZ_JAXDSS010000075.1 coordinate 5,772, forward strand.
AACTATCAGCAGAAGAAAATAAAATTGATGAGAAAATAGAAAATTATAATATTGATGTGAGAAATATTGGTATTGTTTTGAATAGGCAAATAGCAGATGTTGTGATTACTAATCCACCTTACTTTGATTCAGGACTAAAACCGAAAAATAAGAGCAGAGATTTGGCGAGACATTCAAGTGATTTAATAGATTTTTTCAGAGCGGCAGATTATGTTTTAAAAAATTCAGGAAGATTTTATGCCGTTTTACCAGTTGACAGAATGGTAGATACTATAGTTGGCTTGAGAGAAAACCATATTGAGCCAAGAAGAATACTACTTATAAAAAAGAACTGTAGTGCAGAAAGTAATAGATTTTTGATTGAAGGGATAAAAGAAAAACCTAAAGGAATGAAAATTTCAGAAATTAATTTATATAATGATGGTGAAACTACTGAAGAATTTAAAAAAATATATAGGAATGAGAGGATAGGATGATTTATTTTTGCCCAACTCCGATAGGAAATTTATCGGATATAACAATGCGAACTTTAGAAGTTTTTGAAAAAGTAGATTTAATAGCTTGTGAAGATACAAGAGTTACAATGAAGTTGTTAAGTCATTTTAATATAAAAAAGCAATTAATTGCCTATCATAAGTTTAATGAAAGAGAAAAAGCTGAAGAGCTAATAGAACTTTCAAAAGAAAAAGATATTGCTTTGGTTTCAGACGCGGGTATGCCAGGTATTTCAGACCCAGGCGCTGTTTTAGCTAATGAGTTGATAAAAAGTGGAGTTGAATTCAATGTCCTTCCAGGAGCAAACGCAGCGACAGTTGCTCTTATAAATTCAGGATTAAACACAGACCATTTTCTATTTTATGGGTTTTTAAATTCTAAATCATCTGCGAGGTTGAAGGAATTAGATACACTTAAGAGTTTTCCGTACACTATGATATTTTATGAAGCTCCTCACAGAATTTTAAAAGTCTTGGAAGATATGAAAACAGTATTTGGGGATAGGAATGTGTCAGTTTCAAGAGAGCTTACAAAGATGTATGAAACTACTTACAGAGGAAAGATTTCAGAAGTTATAGAAAATGTCCACGAAAAGGGAGAATTTGTAATAGTAGTTGAGGGTAATACAGAGGAAGAGGAATTTGATATAAAAGCACTTTTAATCGAAAAAATTTCTAATGGAGTAAAATTGTCTCACGCAGTAAAACAAGTTAGTGCAGAAACCAGAATAAATAAAAATGAAATATATAAAATTAGCCTTGAACTAAAGGAGACAGAAAATGCCTAATATAGAGGGAATGAAAGCACAAGTTCAAGAATTAAATGAACAGTTAAAAGAAAAATATAATGAATTCTTTTCAATGGACAATGAAACATTTAGAAAAGATATTCTTTCTAGAATCGGCTCAATAAAAAGTATGAGAAAGCTTGAGCCTAATATATTAAAAGATTTAGGAATTATAGTAGGAGTAGATGGTTCTGTTATGAAAGTTGGAGGAGCAGACCCTCATTATGTAGAAGTTTATCAAGCATTGGCAAAGCCGACGAAGGGAAAAGATATATACTCTAATCAACTCTACTCGCCAATAACTGATTCTCTAAGCAACGGAGAGAGTCTTAAGAGAGAAGTTCTACTTTCTCAAATTGAAATGGACGTGGCTATAGACAGTGCTGAAAATGAAAAGCCAAGCATTTTAATGATGGACGGTGGCTTAATAAGATATAAGATAAACGATTCAAAAAAATTTGAAGAGCTTGTAGAAGTTTGTCTTGAAAATGATGTGCTGTTAATGGGAGTTATAAAGGATTTAAAAACTGACGTAATTTCAAGGACGATAGGTAAGAATTCCTATTATGACAGAGAATTAATCTATGGAAGACTTAATCGTGGGGAAATTTTAGTTATAAATGATGAAAACAACAAAAAATTTGAAGAGGCAAATCTCGTGTCGGCATTTTTGAGATGTAGCACAGATTCTATGATAATAGGATTGGATATACTTAAAGAATATCGAGATAAATTAGAATTAGTTGCCGATTTGGTATATACACTTACACCTGAACATTCAAGAGGAGTTCCATTGTGGCTAGATATTGTGGATTCAGAAGTTAAAATAACAGATGAATTAGTTAAGACACTATTAGAAGAATACATGGACAGAGATATATACAGAAGATTTTTTGTATCTGAGAGAGATGGGAGAACTTTATGATAGAAAATGAGAAAATGACCGTTGTTGGGCTTACATCTTCTAGAGAAGTTTATGCAGCAAATAGAAAGAGAAATTTTAGAATAAATGAATTTTTAATAGTAGAGGATGCACAAGGGCAACTTATTTCAGAAGTTGTTGAAGCAAATACTTTTAATAGGTATATTCCAATGTCAAAAGGTGGAGATTTTGTTGACCAATCAGTGATAAGTTCTCTACAAGCAATAGGATGGAATGTAAATGAAGAAACTATTTATATTGCCAAACTAAGACTTTTGAGAGAAGCTCAGTTCCCTGTAATGTCCGGAAGTAAGATAAGGGTTCCTGAATTTTATGAAGTAAAAAATCTTTTGATATCATCTGAACCTGAAACAGGACTGGTACTTGGCGCTATAAGAAACACTGATAGTTTAACTTTGAACATGGAAGATAAGTACAAAGGTCTTTTTACAACTTTTGAGAATGGAATTAGAATTCCACAAAAAGACGTGCCGTATATTTTAGATTATAAGAGTATGCACGAATATCCACACGTTGGAGTTTTTGGCGGATCCGGGTCAGGTAAGAGTTTTGGTATAAGAGTTTTGATTGAAGAAATTATGAAAAAGGGAATACCAACTATTGTAATGGACCCTCATTTTGAAATGAGTTTTGCAAATTCAAAGTCTGATGTAAATTATGAGGGTAAATATAATTGCAGACAAATAGGGATAGACATAGGTATAAAATTTGAAGATTTGAGTACTGGAGATTTGAAGAATCTATTAGATACTTCAGGAAGCATATCTGATGCCATGAGAAACACCATAGATATTATGTTTAAACGAGGGGAAAATTATTACACTTTTTCTAATAGATTGAATGAATTGTTGGTTGCTTTTGAATATGGAAGTACTGATAAAATAAATAGAAAGATAGAAGAAGTCGATGCTATGGGAGATAGTGTTGAAAGTGAAAAATTTAGAAATGTAAGGGCAACTTATGAAAAATATGGTAATTCAACTAATCAAGCAACTGTAAGGGGCATATTGTGGAGACTTCAAAGGCTTAAGAATGAAGGAGTTCTCGATAAGGATATAACACCTACTGTAGATGGAATAATGTCAGGAAAAGTTGAGGTAATACAGGGTTCAACTAGAATGATTCAAGTGTTTGCAACTTATCTTGTAAATAAACTCTACAATATGAGAAGGGATTATAGAGAAGGGAAATATGCAGGTCATGTGCATGATTTCTTCCCACCTTTTATAGTCATAACTGATGAAGCACATAATTTTGCTCCAAAAGGAGTAGACTCTCCAACAAAACATATATTGAGAGAAATAGCACAAGAAGGTCGTAAGTACGGAGTGTTTTTAGTATTGGCTACTCAAAGGCCAACTCTACTAGATGACACTATAACAGCTCAGTTAAATACAAAATTGATATTTAGAACTGTACGGGCTTCTGATATTGATACAATAAGAGAAGAGACGGATATTTCAACAGAAGAGTCAAAGAGATTGCCCTATTTACAAACTGGGGATGTGTTTGTATCTTCTTCGAAATTAGGAAGAACATCGTATGTGAGAATAAGGTATGCGGATACAGAATCTCCTCATAAGGAGAATCCTTTTGATGAATTGCAAACTCTCCGCGAAAAAGATCATGAAGAATTTTATGAGAAGATAAGAGAAGTTTTACCAATAGCAACTTCTGTAGGATCAATAGAAGTTTTAAGACATTTAAAAAATAAAGGGACAGACTTGACAGTTGAACAATTGAAATTAAAATTAGATGAACTTGTTAGGAGCGGATATTTAAAAGTTGAAAGTAGCTTTTTAGGAGAACAATACATGTCTAATAAGTAGGGCTTATGATTGTAAAATACTAAGTTCTAGGTTATAATAGATTTTAAAATTAAGAAAAAGGTGATTAAATGGAATTTGGGATTTTATCTGTGGTTCCACCTATAGTGGCAATAGTTTTGGCGCTTATAACAAAAGAAGTAATCACATCTCTCTTACTTGGAATAGTGGCGGGGGGATTGATTTTAACAGGTGGAGATATAGTACTTGCATTTGAAAAAGTTTTTACTTTGATGGGAACAAAAGTTGGAGATAATGCACTTATGATAATATTTCTTGCGCTTTTGGGTTCATTGGTAATGGTGATGAACATGGCTGGAGGTTCATTTGCTTATGGGAAATGGGCTAGCAAAAAAATAAGCAACAAAAAAAGTGCAAAACTTGCAACGGCTCTTTTAGGAATTTTAATATTTATTGACGACTATTTTAACTGTCTTACAGTTGGAGCTGTAATGAAACCTATAATAGATGAAAACAAGGTTTCAAGGGCAAAACTTGCTAATATTATAGATTCAACAGCAGCACCAATTTGTATTTTAGCACCGGTATCAAGCTGGGCAGCTTCAGTGGTTGCCATAATTGGTGATACTGGAGTAAAGAACCCTATGAACGTATTTTTAAGTACAATACCTTTGAATTTGTATGCACTACTTACAATTTTAACTGTAATATATTTTTCTTTTTCAAAGTATGAATTAGGTTCAATGGAATCATACGAAAGAGATGATACATCAAGAATCATAACTAAAGAAGAAGTAGGATATACTCATTCAGATAAGGGAAAGGTTATAGATTTAATTCTTCCAATAATTGTGCTAATAAGTGTTACAATTTTAATGATGATGAGAACAGGAGGATTTTTTGAAGGTTCTGCAACAGCAGCGGAAGCCTTTGGAAATGCAAATGTAAATTTATCGTTAGTAATAGGTTCTGTTCTGGCTATAGGGTGTGCATTTTTAATGTACATACCAAGAAAATTAGTTAGCTTTAGAATGTTTATGGATGGAATAGTAGATGGTATGAAGTCGATGATTGCGGCTATAGTAATACTTACACTCGCTTGGACCATAGGTGGAATAACAAGCACAGACTATTTGAATACAGGTGGATATATATCAGGGTTGATACAAAGTTCAAATATGCCTATGTGGATTTTACCAACTATAATATTTATAGTGGCAAGTTTTCTTGCTTTTTCAACAGGTACAGCATGGGGAACATTCGGTATATTGATCCCTATATTAGTCCCAATACTTGTTCAGTCAAATCATATGCACTATCTTAGTATAGTACTTGCGGCGATATTTTCAGGTTCAGTATTTGGAGACCATTGTTCACCAATTTCTGATACTACAATTTTATCTTCAGCAGGAGCAGGATGCGATCATATAGCCCATGTATCAAGTCAGATGACTTATGCCATAGTTTGTGCAGGAGCATCAATTACAGGATTCTTTGTAGCTGGAATAATGCAAAATCAAATAGTTGCACTTCCTGTAGCACTAGTTAGTTTAGTTGTATTAATAGCTATTATGAAGAGAAGAACTATAGCGAAACTTGGAGTTAAATAAATTAAAAGAAGTAGGAATAGAGGATAATAATGCAAAAACTTGAAAATTTTCAAATAGATGACTATTTAAAAATGGCGTTAAAAGAAGATATAACTCATGAAGATGTGACTACAAATGCTATATACACATCTAAAAAGAGAGCGTCAGTTGAACTTTTATCTAAAGATGAAGGAGTTATAGCCGGAATAGATGTTTTTAAAAGGGTATTCCAACTTATTGATTCAGATGTTGAATTTGAAATTTATAAAGAAGATGGAGCTGAAGTAAAAAAAGGAGACTTAATTGCCAAAGTATTTGGAGATGTTAGAACGCTTTTAACGGGGGAGAGAGCAGCTCTTAACTATATGCAAAGAATGAGTGGTGTCGCAACGTACGCAAATAAGCTAGTTAAAGCATTAAATGACCCGAAAACTCAAATTGTAGACACTAGAAAGACAACGCCTAATATGAGAATTTTTGAAAAGTATGCGACAAGAGTAGGTGGAGCCAAAAACCACAGATACAATCTTTCTGATGCGATACTTTTAAAGGACAATCATATAGCAGCGGCAGGTTCAGTGTATGAAGCTATCAATATGGCAAGGGATTATGCTTCTTTTGTAACAAAGATAGAAATTGAAGTTGAAAACTTAGAGATGGTTTCAGAAGCTGTAGATGCAGGCGCAGATATTATAATGCTTGATAATATGGATGTAGAAACTATAAAGAAAGCAATAGAAATAATAAACGGAACAGCATATATAGAACTTTCAGGGAATGTTAGTCTTGAAAATGTTGGTGAGTATAGAGGCTTGGGAGCTGATTTTATATCAAGTGGTTCAATAACACACTCTGCAAAAATTTTAGACTTATCTATGAAAAATTTAAAAATAGAAGAATAAAGTTTTAAAGAGCCTTTTTAGCAAGGCTCTTTTTGTATGCTATTAATTACAATCTTATGTAGGCAAAACCATTTTCTTGAAGTTTTACAAGTTTAGTTACTATTAAGTCATCAACTTGTACACCTGAAGGTAAGAAGTTTGAATCGAGGTTGTTATTTTCGAGTCCAAACTTCGAAATAGTGATGTTAACTTTGGGATTACGTAATAGATCATCAAAGTCAATGCCGCTGTATTTACCAAAAAGACTAGCCGCATCACTACCAACTATTACTTCGACTTCGGGCTCACTTGCAATTAAATCTCTAATATTTTGTATATTAGTTTGCCATTTATTCAACTCTAAAATATGAAAAATAACTTTCATAAGCACCTCCTAATTATTAATTACTTACCAATTTTAGACATTTTTTAAACATATAAGTGATAAAATTTTATTGTATGATATAATATAAAAAATAATATGTTTAGGAGAAGAAGATTGAAAGCAATACTTACAATTATAGGAAAAGACTTTACAGGGATAGTTTATAGAACTTCAGAATTATTAGTTAAATACAACATTAATATCTTGGATATAAATCAAACAATAATGGATGATAAATTTACTGCAATGATGATGGTTGATTTGACTAATGCAAACACAACTTTTACAGAAGTTGTAGAAGGTTTTGATAAATTAGGAGAAGAAATTGGAGTTTACATAAAGATTCAAAATGAAGATATCTTTAATAAAATGCACAGAATTTAGGTGAATCATGGATAGAAGAAATATATTAGAAACTATAAAAATGCTTGAAGATGAGCATTTAGATATAAGAACTGTTACAATGGGAATTTCTCTTTTAGATTGCATAGACTCGGATTCAAAAAAGGCAACTCAAAGAATTTATGAAAAGATGATGAGAGAAACTGAAAATTTTTTGAAGACTACAAGTGCGATTGAAAAGATGTATGGAGTTCCAATAATAAATAATAGAATTTCTGTAACACCTATAGCTCTTATAGCAGCAGCATCAGAATTAAAAGACTATACGCCTTATGCAAAAGTGCTTGATAAAGTTGCTAAGGAAGTAGGAGTAGATTTCATTGGTGGATTTTCAGCAATGGTACAAAAGGGAATGGGCCTTGGAGATTTGAACCTTATAAATTCAATTCCAAGAGCATTGGCAGAAACAACTTATGTTTGCTCAAGTGTAAATGTTGCATCTACAAAAGCAGGCATGAATTTAGATGCTATAGGGTTACTTGGGCATAAGATAAAAGAACTTGCTGAGTTGACTAAAGAAGCAGATTCTATTGGATGTGCTAAATTTGTTGCATTTGCAAATGCTGTTGAAGACAATCCTTTTATGGCAGGAGCTTTCCACGGAATAACAGAATCAGATACAGTTATTAACGTTGGAGTTTCGGGCCCCGGAGTAGTCAAAGTTGCAATAGATAAATTAAAAGGTGCACCTATTGATGAAGTATATGAAACGATTAAAAAGACTGCATTTAAAATAACAAGAATGGGGGAACTTGTAGGTAGAGAAGTTTCACAAAGGCTGAATAAAAACTTTGGAATAATAGATTTATCACTTGCTCCTACACCGGCAGTAGGAGATTCTGTAGGAAGAATTCTTGAAGAGATTGGTATTGAAACTGTTGGAGGACATGGAACTACAGCAGCTCTTGCAATGTTAAATGATGCAGTTAAAAAAGGTGGAATAATGGCATCATCAAGCGTTGGAGGATTATCAGGAGCATTTATTCCTGTTTCTGAAGATGAAGGTATGATAAAAGCAGCAAAATCAGGACATTTAACTTTTGATAAATTAGAAGCCATGACCGCAGTGTGCTCAGTAGGGCTAGATATGATTGCAATACCAGGTGATACTGAAGCTGAAACAATTTCTGCAATGATAGCAGATGAAGCTGCGATTGGTGTGATAAATGGAAAGACTACAGCAGTTAGAGTAATTCCTGTAGTAGGAAAAGGCGTTGAAGAATTTGCTGAGTTTGGTGGATTACTTGGTTATGCGCCTATAATGGATATAGGGAATAATTCAGCAAAGGACTTTATAAATAGAGGAGGAAGAATTCCTGCTCCGGTTCACAGTTTTAAAAATTAATTATAATGAGGTAAGCTCTGTTGAATGTAACAGAGCTTTATTTATAGACAAATTGTTGTTGAAATTTTTGATGGCTAATCTTTTTTTGTAGTAATAGAATATAAGTTGAAAAGGAAATTTTATGTATAACAATTTTTAATATTTAAGTGAAAAGGAGAAATTCTATGAGAGAAAAAATTTTCCCTATATTTATTATAGTAATAACTACTTTGTGCAGTTTGATATGGTTTGTAACAAGAGAACCTATAGCAGATAAAGATATACTATATAAAAAAATATATGAAACAATTTCAGACTTTAATATTATGGTAAAAGATATATCCAGTATAGATATTCAAACTGAAATAAGTAGCACAAGCAGAAAAAGTAAGTTTATTAAAATTCCTATAACGAGAGAAAAAGGCGTTATGGTATTTAAAAAGAATGGAGAAATTAATGAGATAGACCAGATAGGCTTAATAGAAGATTATGATAATGTTAGAAAGTCTATACCTAAAAATGAAAAAGTAGATAAATTCTCTAGAAAAGAATACATAAATTATATTATAGAAAAATATATTCCTAATGAATACAGAACTATAGAAAATCAACCTTTTTTAAATTTAGGACACAGAATAGCATGTTTAAAAAATAATGAATATGAAATAAAAAATTATTATGATAGCTACGTATTTATAGTTCCATATTCAGGTAATACAGTTTATACATTTTATAGAGTAGATGAATTTGAAATAAAAGAAGGACCTAAAATTACTGAAGAAGAGGCAATAAAAATAGCAAAAGATGTGTACGATAATGACGATTATACTGAAAAACCTTTTGAATTAGCGGAAGTTGAATTAGTTGTAAAAGGAGAAAATAATAATTTTGGTAGGTCATTTTGGAGAAGTGCATCTAATAAAAAGTTACATTTAGTTTATTCGGTAATATCAAAATCAAGAGATAAAATATATGTTGATGCTATAACAGGAAAAGTTATTGGTGGAGATTCAGAAGCTTAAAATAATAAAGTGAAATTTCGTATATTATACAAAAAATAAGTTACATTTTATAAAATTTCAAATGGATACTTTTAAGAAAAATGAAATAAAAAATGAATAGAGTGTATTTCAAATAGTAATGATTACAGGGGAAAATATAGTACCTATATCTTTAATTAAAGACTACTAAGAAAGTAAGAATTATTATTTTATAGTTTTTACTGGAGAAATAATAGTTACATTAAGCAAAGATGAATTTTAACTGAGAAGCTTGTAAACTTTTAAGGACTATATTAAGAAATGTCTTAAGAATATAGCTACAGTTATTGTAATTTATCTTTCTGTATTTATATTAATTAACGTGAAGTATTTATTTGCACTTTTATTATGATAGATTTTAAATTATTTAATATTTTCAGGTAAAATTAAAATAATTTTAAGGAGTTAAGAATATGAAAAGTAAAACACATATAAAATTCTATATAATAAGTTTCTTGCAATTTTTAATGGAGGAAATAGTAGGTACTTCTTTGATAATATTTTTATTATATAAGGATTTATCTTTAAAAGAAGTAAATTTTTTATTAGCATTTGGCTTTTTTATTGTGTGGATAGGTGAGATACCTACAGGGTTAGTGGCAGATAAATATGGGAGAAAAGCTTCTATAATTATAGGGCTGATATTACATTTGATATATTTGTATACATTTATAGAAAAACAGGGATATTATATTTTGTTACTTGCTTCAATATTTTCTGGATTATATACTTGTTTTATTTCAGGTAGTTTAGAAGCATGGGTTGTTGAAAATACAGATAGACCAATAGAAGAAATTTTTTCAAACAATAATATTATTAGAAATGTAGCAGGAATTACAGCCGGAATATTTGGGGCAATATTGGCATCTAAAAATTTAGTATATCCATGGATATTTAGTTTTGCAATTAGTGTAATATTGTTAATTTTTATTATATTTTTTGTATCAGATAATTTTAGATATATGAGTGGGGATAAAAAACAAACAATTAAATCAATATCTATTAATT
>NZ_JAXDSS010000081.1:0-27653 GCF_034090345.1 Peptoniphilus sp.
TTAAAAATGAATTTTTCCACACATTATCAGACGTAGTGGATAGGTTGTGTGAAACGATAAATAAATTAACAAAAGAGATGGTTAAAAGTATCTCCAATAGGGATTGGTTATATATCTAGATTTAATAGGATAATAGTATAAAAATCAAAAAAAGAAAGAGAATTATGACCCTAAACCCACTAATGCAGATGATATTAAAAGTTTTTTTAATGTAATCAATCTTAAAACTTATGTTGGTTTTAGAGATTATGCTTTTATGCTATTGTTAACAGATGCCGGAATAAGACCTACAGAGACTACAAGGTTGAAGATTCAAAATGTTGATTTAAAAAATCTTTTTATTCATCTAACCCCGGATATTACCAAAACAAGTAGGTCCAGAAGTCTGCCCTTTTCATCGATTGTTAGAGACGTTTTAAAAAAGCTTTTGGAATTTAATAAAGAGTTTTGGGATTCGGATTATATTTTTTTAACAGAGTGTGGCAACACAACTAATACTATTGTGTTTCAAAGGAGATTTAAGGTTTATAGTAATAAATGTAATTGTAAAATAACCCCTTACCAGCTTAGGCATTATTTTGGAACAAGTTATCTGCAAAATTCAAATGGCAACTTACTTTATCTGCAAAAATTAATGGGTCATTCTGATTTAAAAATGACTAAAAAATATGTAAAAATAGATGAAAATATGTTAAAGAATAATCACAAAATAGCAACTCCTTTAAATAACATTATTACACGTAATACAAAAGTTAGAAGATTATTTAAATGATTTAATTCACTTCTTAATTTTAACTTCGATGATTTATTAAGATTTTAAATTAAGATTCAAATAGAGTAAGATATGGGGGTTTAAATCGTCAAAATCCTTTATTTATCTTGGTTTTTAAAATCCTTGAAAACCCTCTTATATCGGGGTTTTTCAAAAATTTTAAAATTTGATGATTTTTTTGCATTTTTAATTACAAATTTTATTGGTTTTGCTATTAAAATTCTCTAATTTTAAAATAAGTATTTTTATATATTTTAACCCTTACTTTTTCGCTTAAAAATAAGGGTTATTTTTTGTATTTTAACCCTTACTTTTTATAAGGGTTTTTTTATGTAAACTGAACCCCTAAAGTTGGACCAAGAAATTTAGCATTATGAGGTCAGTTCATTATAAATTTTTATACTTACTATTTCTTTTAAATAAGTGTTTTTATTTATACTTTAACCCTTAATTTAATAATATTTATTTTTATTTATTTCTATTTTCTTTTTTCTAATTTAAGTGTATTATACTAGTAAACAGTCAGGAAAACATATGCAAAAATTTAAAACTAGCAACCATCATAACAGGTCTAGTACTAATAAGTCTAACAAATATTGTAAATACAAAAGAATTTAAGGACACTAAAAAGGATGATAGTACTCCCATCAAAAAGAAAAGAAAGGAAATATAAGATGAATAAAAACGTTAAGAATGTGGTATTAAAAGGAATTGTATTTGGAACATTATTAGGAACATTAGCAAACACAAATTCTGTACAAGGGGTAGGACAAAACAATCTCCAAATAAAAGAAACAACAAAGAAAATAAACCTAGAAAATAAAAAATCCAGCAATATGCAAAATGTAGAAATTGGAGGAACAGACTATATACAATTAAGAGAATTCGTAAACATAATCAATGCAAACGCAAGCAAAGGGGTTAAAATCAACTTTGATGATGCAAAACAAGAAATCAAACTAAGCACAGATGTTAAAGATAGAGAAGCATTAAAAGCAGTATTAGAAACACAAGCAAAAGAAGGAAACTTTTTAAATACATTAGTACTAAATACAAAACATAAAATAATGGTAAACGGAAAATACTTTAACTTAAAGGGTTTTCTAATCAATGGGAGAAACTATTTTAGACTATCAGATTTAGCAAAAGTATTAAACATAGGGTATTATAAACACCCGGAAACAAAACAAATACTAATTAACACAAAAGAGGGTTACTTTGCATCACAAATCAAATCAGATAAAGAAGTGAAAGCAGAATTTGCACTACACACAATAGAAGAAGAAACAAAAGACAACTTAAAGAAAGCAGAAGTAAAAACATCATACGAATATGTAGAATTTAAAGAATGGGAAAATAGATATTTTGAAGATTTAGCAGAATTAATATATAAAGACCAAAACACAACCAGAAAAGAACAACCAAAAGAAACAAAACAAGAACCGAAAATAGAGAAATCAAAAGACAATAAAAAATTAGAACCATTAAAACCAATAAAACCATTTAAACCAGAAATAATCACAGGTTATGACAAAAACCCAATAGACTTTGAACAACACAATAAAGAAGAAGTCAGAGGACAATATACAGAAGAACAACTAAAACACTTGACAGAAACAGAAGATAGTAGGAAAAAAACAAAAATAGAAATAATCACAGGTTATGACAAAAAACCAATAGACTTTGAACAATACAACAGAGAAGAAGATTATAAAGATGTAAAAGGACAATATACAGAAGAACAATTAAAACACTTAACAGAAACAGAAGATGGAGAAATTAATCTTAAACCAGCACCATCTGAAAAAAAACCAAAATTTGTAGCACCAGTAGAAGATGACTTCCCAGATGTAACAAACTATAAAGAAACAATTGGAAAGCCAGACAGAGAGTTATTTAGAGGGTTAAAAGATGCATATATAAACCAACTAAGGAAGATGGGTATAAAGGATAAAGCCACAGAAGATGCAATTTTAGAAAATGGAAATCCATATATTATAAAGCAACTATATGAAAATGCAATAAAAGTACAAGAAGAAAAAGATAGAATCGCACATGAAAAAGCAGTTCGTAAAAAAGAATTAGAAAGAAAACAAAAAGAAGAACAAGAAAAACAAAAGAAATTAGAATTAGCACAAAACGAAGCACTACAAAAACTACAAGCAGCAGGGGTAAAAGAAGCAGCTTTTATCTATAATTACAAAACAGTAGAAGAACTAAACAGAGAAGTAGAAAAGAAAATAGAAGAACACAAACAAGCAGAAAAAGAACAAGCAGCGAGAGAACAAGCAGAAAAAGAACAAACAGAAAAAGAACAAGCAGAAAAAGAACAAGCAGAAAAAGAACAAGCAGAAAAAGAACAAGCAGATAGAATAAAAATGCTAGAAAGCTATAAAGAGTTACTAAAAAGAGAAGGTATACAAGATACTTCATTCTTAGATAATTTAAAAACAAAAGAAGAAATAGAAAAAGAGTGTTTGGAAAGAATAACAGCCCATAAAGAAGAGCTAGCAGAAGCAAGAGCAAATGCAATTAGAGAATTAACAGAAAAGGGAATCAAAGACACAGAATTTCTAACAGATATCAAGACAAAAGAAGAAATTAACAGATTAAAAGAAGAAAAACTAGCTGAAAAAGAAGAACAAGAAAAAGAAGAAGTTAAAGAAAAAACAATGGATTCTGTCACAATTGCAGAAATCAAGAAAGATAAAATAGATTATGATAAAGTTTTAAATTTCAATGAAAGAGATTTTACAGGTAATAAAGAAGGTTTAAAAGAATTTTTAAAGAAACACATATATTATCTTGCGCCACAAGCACAATTTGTAGCTAAGGTTGGAGAAGTAAAAGATGTAATTACAGAACTTAACAATAAATCTACAGATGCAAACGTAAGATATGTTAGGAACTGGAATTTCACATATTATACTACAATGGATTCTATAAATAACTTAACAGAAAATGACAGAAAAGGGAGTGTAGAATTAACATTTAATTATGGTGAGAATAAGGAAACTTTAAAACAAATAGAAGATAAAATAGATAAGTATATTAAAGAAAATATAGAAGGTAAGGATTTAACAGAAGTACAAAAAGTTAAAGTAATTCATGACTACATCATAGAAAATACAAACTATAAAGTTAATGATAACAAAGTAGACTTAGAAAGGAAAAATTATAATGAACAACTTCCAAGTTCAATCCTATTTGGAGATGGTGGGGTCTGTGAAGCCTATGCTATGACTTTTTCAAGAATGGCGGATAGAGCAGGCATAGATTCAAAAGTAGTTGTAGGATTCCATATATCGCCAACCCAAGTCCCTGATGAATATATTAGAAAGAGTCAATTAGAAGAAAAGCACAAGAAAATTAAAGCCGAAAACTTTAATATTCAAAGTACAGACCAACAGAACCACGCATGGAATGCAGTTAAGGTTGACGGAAAATGGTATCATATAGACGTAACACATGATGACCCAAAGGTATTTAGAGATGGTAAACTAGACTCATCAGACCCTAACTTTAAAACATATGATAACTTCTTAAAATCAGATGAAACAATGAAGAAAACAAGAACATGGGATGAAGATTATGTAGAAAAAGCTCCTGAAGATTACACAAAAGAAACATTTAAATATGAAAAATCAATTGATGGAGATACAGAAATACAAATAGTAGATTCAGAAGATTTTACAAATAGAGAAAAAGAAGTAAAACAAAAAGATAAAGAAAATAAAGAGTTGCTAAAAATGGTTAGACCTTCTGATGAAACATTATTAGATGTTACAGAAGAAAATATAACAGAAGAATCAAAAGATTTAGAGTCTGTAGAAGAAATTTCAAAAGAAGCAGAAGTAGAAACAGGAACAGAAGAAGCATAGAAAACAAAAATAAAGGGGTCTGTAGGTAGTGTTAAAAGGTAAGTGTATGTAATGTGAAAAGTTTTGTGTATCAGCCCCTCCTGATAGGATATGGCTAATATTTTCTAAAAATATCTTAAAATTTAATATATTCAAAAATTCAATTTTATGAATCTTTGTAAGCTAATTTTGGCACAACTAAATTAAAAGGTTAAGATTTATACTAAAAATCCACCTTTTTTTGCCTAATTGTTTTTTTAAAATTTGAGAATTTTTGTCAAGGGTTGGTCGTTAGACCAAGGCATAGCCTTTACCCTTGACGGGAATTTTCAAATTTTTTATTATGGAGAAAGCAAAAAATTAGATTCTACGAGACCTTGAAATAGTTTATGTTTTACTAGTCTATTTTAAATATATAATAAAAAAATAATCACTCAATATTATTAATTCTTTTTATTTATTATATTAATTTTTAAGCTTAATATACTAAATTTTTATATATTTTTTCAAAGTTTTTTGTTACAATGTTCTAGATAAATTTTTATTTTTAGGAGGTATTTTTATTGAACAAAAAACTTTTAACCACTTTATTATCTGCAACTATTTTAGTAGGTAGCGGAAGCATTTATGCAAATATACAAAGTAGAAACATCGCAAATGAGAAGGAACGCACTATACTAAGTTCTCCAATTGACGAAAAAGGCGGAGCTCGTGCAGCACTATATTCTGCTGATCATCAAGAGTCTCCATATTACAAAGCACCTGATTTTTACAATATGAAGTCTACTAAGTCTTTGACAATTCTACCTAAGTTTAAAACTTACCAACAATCCACTGAATGGTCTTGCGGCAACGCTGCAGCTCTTATGGTTATGAACTATTTAGGTGATAAAAAAATAACAGAACTTGAACTAGCAAAAGCTATGAAGTCTTCTACGGACTTAGATGTTGCAAATGCCGAAATCGGTACTGCTAATAATTTTGGAGAATATGGAACTTCCCTACCTCAAATGGCTCAATATTTTAAAAATAACAAAATTTTTAAAATATTAGATACAAATTACGATGAAAAAATAGATTCAAGTGAATTTACTAAAGCAGGACAAGCGACTCCTAATGCCGTTGGTAATAAAAAGCCCACTTTTTCACCATTGGCACTTTATACATCAGACAATGCACCTAATTCTACAAATTTCGTAGATGATGCTAAAGATTCACACTTTGTAAAATGGTTAAAAAAATATCTTGATAAAAATATCCCTATCATGGTTGAATGGGGCGATTGGGGTGGACATTGGCTTACAATTATCGGATATGATAATATGTCAACTCCAACTGTAAGTGATGATGTATTGATATTCGCAGATTCATATGATGTTACTGACCATTCTCAAGATGGATACTATGTATATCCTTTAGAAAGATTTTTTACAATGTGGAGCGATTACAATATAGTTCAAAAACCTTACCAACTTCAAAATTATATCGTTGTTGCCCCTGTAAAATAAATTTAATATCAATAACAAAGAAGGAAGTAGAAATTAATCTGCTTCCTTTTCAAATTATATAATTATTAAATTTTATCTTTCGACTTCTACTTCTATAAGCCCTAAATTACCGTCATTTCTTCTATATAGTAAATCAATTTCTTCAGTCTCTGCATTTAAGTATATAAAGAAATTGTGATTTAGCAAATCCATTTGCATTTCTGCTTCTTCTTCCATCATAGGTTTTAAAGTAAATGTCTTTCTCTTTACAATTTTAGATTCATCTGTTTCTTCTTCAGAAAGTGATTCGATATTTTCAAATCTAATTGTCTTAGGATCTTGATATCTTTTCTTTAATTTAGTCTTGTATTTTCTGATCTGCCTTTCAAGGATGTCAATTGTCGCGTCAATGGAAGCATACATATCATCAGATGTATCTTCAGCTCTTAATATTGTACCCGGCAAGAAGACTGTTACCTCGACTGTTCTATTATCCTTCTCTACAGATAATACCGCCCTAACTTCTACTTCTTCATCAAAGTATCTGTCTAGCTTTTCTAATTTCTTTTCGCTTTGTTCTTTTAAGCTTTGGGTTAAGTCAAGATTTTTTCCTATTAATTTTAATTTCATAGTAACACTCCTCTCAAGAATTTATTAATTCTTGTTTTTATTATACCCATAACTCATAATATTATTACATCAAATTTTATTTGTTAATATTTGCCCTGTGGATAATGTGTATAACTTTGTTGAAAAGTGTATTTTTTAAGCTTTTATTGTTATTATCTATGTGGATTTGTTAGTTATAACTTCTCTTTTGGTATAATATTAGTAGGTGAATCATGAAAAAAATAAATTTTAATTTTAATACGAAAATAGGAATGAGAAATTTAAAAACTGCTTTGGCTGTAACATTAGGTCTGTATTTATCAGATGTTTTAAATTTAAATACACCCATCTTTACTTCAATAGCTTCTATAAGTGGAATGAAAAATTCTTTTGCTGAGAGTTTTAATGATTTTAGAATTAGAATGTTTACAACTATATTCGGAGTCGTATTGGGTTTTCTCTTAAGTTTAATTCCAGCACCACACTATCTAACTCCAATCGTTGGTGGACTTGGTATAATTTTTATAATTTATATCTTAGTTGCCTTTGATTTAAAGGACATGGTCATACTTTCATGCATAGTCTATATAGCTTCTTTTATTCATCCTGAAAGTCAAATAATATATGGTATAGAGAGAGTGCTTGGAACTTTTTTAGGCCTTGTAGTTTCTCTTGTAATAAACTATCTATTATCGACTCCTGATGTCAACGAAAATTTTACAGTTATAGCCAATGATTCTTTCTTCAGAGCAAGGTCCGCCCTACTTAATTTAGCATTCACAAAAAAGCATGATATTTCTAATTTTGAGTCATCTTTTGAAAAGATAAAAACTCAATACAAAGTTCTATTAGAAGAGTCCAATGCACCAATACATCCTGATTTGGATATTGAAAATGCAAGAAGAGCTATAAAGGCATTTGAAGATATTCATCTCAGATTTTTATTACTAAATTCTATCGAAGAAAAGCCAAAACTAAAACCAAGTATTATAAGTAGACTTGAAGATAAATTTCACATCACATTGTTAAATAACGGCTCGCTTGAAGGCGATATAAATGAGATGTATAATCTTCATATAAAGAAAATATTATTTAATTTAGAAAATTTAAGAGAGTTGTTGAATATTAATGAAATTTGAAAATACAATAGAAAAATATAATTTTTTAGAAACCTTTTACTACATTTTAGATGATTTTGTACAAGTTAATGACACCGGAAATTCGATTTACTACCAAATATCTGACATATTTGGACCTTTGCTACCTAAATCTCTAGTTCTATTAGATATACAAAAAAATGAATCAGCCTTTAAGGAAAGATTTTTATACTTTGCAAATATGTCTTTATTTGATGATGCTGATGTTCTTTTAGAAAGCTTAACGAACTCTTACATAACTGTTTTAGAGTTATTTGAAAAAGGAGCCGAAGATAGACTTCTTGGAAAAAGTATAAAGCTTTCAAACTTTCCCGAGGACGTATCTCCTGGAGAATTTTTAATATGTAGAGTTTTAGAAATTGATGGCGAATATTTTATCTATGGAGATTATATCCCTATGACATTTCTTCACGCAGAAGCTGTAATAGATGAATTCAATCGATTACATACTCTTGAAACTTTAGATTTAAAACAGTTAAAGCATAGCTCTTATGATTTATTTATGCTTTATTTTGCAAGCATTCTTGATGAGAACTTGCTAAGTGTGGACGTCGATTTATTTGCCACAGGCGCTATCTCAACACTTATGTTTAATAGTCCTGAACTCTCCCTATACATGCAAATGTCTTCGTTTGGGAGCGAAAAGTTTTTTAATTCAACTGAGTTGCTCGGTATCTTTTATATGAGAATTTTATTGCCACAAAACAATAATTATTCATCTTTTAAAAGAATTAATTTTTATGAATGCTTCACAACTGCTGTTGAAAATGGATATTTCAAAAATGAATCTGAACTATTTGCAGTTTTGGAAACAGTGATTGACGTATATAAATTCTTTTCAAGATTTAGAGACGATTATAAACTAGCACTTTCAAGTTTAAAAGAAGTTAAACAAAACATCTTTAATTTGATTAGAACTTTAAAAAAATCAACTAACGGTTTTTATTACGATGAAAATCTTTTAAACCTTATTGAAACACCTCATAGAGTAGTTTCAGATTTAGAGAAAATAGAAGAAATTTTAGGTATAGAATCCATAGTCGAGTCTAGGACAACTGCCGCTCTAACTTCTAAATCAATCCAGATATTGTCGGATGCCTTAGAAGTTAACCCAATAAAAAAAGTGACAAACTATACTGCTTATCACTTTCCTTACGTAGATTTTCTATATAGATTTTTAAAGTTAAAAGGATTAGTTAAAGTTTATGACGAAGTGATTCCAACCACTCTTTTAGATCACTTTTTAAATTTTGAAGAAGAAGAAATTCTCGCTTTAATCTACACTTCTATATTTAATGTAGATTTCTTAAACAAAATATATCCTCCTATAAAGGTCAAAGAGTTTTCTACAATCTTTAACTCTCTATTTAAAAAATTAAAAGTCTCTGAGATTAATTTTGATGAGTTAACCCAAGAAGAATTACACTTTGTAGAAGGCTTCTCAAGAATTGGTTTGATTGATATTGATAGAGTTGTTAAGTTTTCAAATACAGCTATGGCAATTTTAAATTACTATAACTCACCAACCAATAATATCGTCAGTTTGAATGACTATCGTTAGTTTCTATTGGTAGTATTGCAACAACCATAAAAGTTGTGTTATCTACTACTATATGAAATTCTCCACCTAAAATTTCAACCAAATTTTTAGTTATATATAATCCCAGGCCGGAACCTTCAGTGGTTCTGGCTTTTTCTGACTTAACCAACTCATTTAGTAAATCTGTTTCATTTTCTTTGATTGGAGTGTTCGATTCATTTTTCATTTCAAAATGAATGTATCCATCTTCTATTTTTGTACAACACAATATCTTAGTTCCCGGTTTAGAATATTTATATGCATTTGATATTAAATTTTGTACTATTCTAGATACAATCCCAGGGTCTGTGTATAAATTTATCTCTTCGTTATCATAGTCATAGATGAACTCAATTCCTTTTTGGTTTAAAACTTCATCGAAATCACCATATATTTGACTTACCAATTCATTAAAATCGATAAATACTTTCTCTACTTTTATTGCTCCACTTCCAGTCTTTGATGCATAAATTAAATCAATTATAAGGCTCCTAAGTCTCTCAGAATTTCTACCAAGCACTCCTATATATTCCCTCGCTTCTTCATCCATCTCAGTTTTCTTAGAGAGTATATCGGCATAGTTTATAATTGACGTTAGCGGAGTCTTTAAATCGTGTGAAATATTGGTTATTAATTCAGTTTTTAATCTTTCCGTTTCCATTGATTTATTTATAGAAGCCTTTATCTGTTCTTTAATTGAAGATAGCATGTTAAGTGTCCTTGCAGTCTTTCGATTTGCCAATGTTGATTTTTTAAAAGATTCTCCAAAATTATATAAGTCTTCAATTGCCGTGTTTAAAATTTCATTTTGCACGTAAATATCTTCTCCGGCAAAAATAATCTTAAATACTATTAAATTTAAAAATGCCGAAAAGAAATTATAATCCATAACCATCATTGTAAATAATATAAATATATTCAGCACTCCAAATACTGTGTACATTTTATTCTCCGACGAGTTTAAAAACAACTTCAACGTAAAAATACTGTCAATTAAATTTCCATCCAAAATTTTATACACTATAATTATTGAAAATATACCAATAGCCAAAAGATATCCATACACGGAGAAAAAAGCTCCGAATAATAGCATAAGACTTAAAAAAGTAGATTCTAAAAAATTTGTATTCTTAAAATGACGCACAACCTTTTTTAAGATACTCTTTTTAGTCGTCATTATTTGCCCTCTATCTTATAACCCATTCCATAAACTGACTTTATCAAGTCAGGCTTTCTTGGATTGATTTCTATTTTATCTCTCAAATGTGATATATGCACTGATATTACTTTCTTTACATCATGCGCTTCTTCTTCCCAAACTTCTGAATAAATTTCATCTGAAGAAAATACCTTTGATTTATTTTTCATAAGTAACAGTAAAATTTTGTATTCATAAGGAGTTAAACTAACTTTTTGATTGTCTACAAAGACTTCCTTTGACATATCATTAACTGTTACTCTTCCAATTTGATAAGTGCCACTATCTATGCTTGCTGAACCCAAACTCATAAATCTTCTCAATGTAGAATTAACTCTAGCTACAAGCTCTATTGCATTAAATGGCTTAGTTATATAATCATCAGCACCAACATTTAAGCCTATTATTTTATCTGTGATTTCACTCTTAGCAGATAAAATTATGATTGGAATATTATGTTCCTCTCTTATTTTTAATATGGCTGATATTCCATCCATATTCGGCATCATAAGGTCCATTATCACAAGATGAATTTCTTCTCTTTTTAAAATATCCAAAGCTTCTAACCCATCATTTGCAGTAAAAATTTCATATCCTTCAGCTGACAAATAAATTTGAATAGCCCTTACTATATCTTGTTCATCATCACAAACTAAAATTTTATAACTCATAAAATCTCCTTTCAAAATTGTACAATCTAAGGTTCAATCAAATCCTCACTGGGTATAGAGATATTGGAGGTGAGATTATCAAAAAGTTAAAAGATAAACTCTATTTGATTCGAAATAAACCATTTATAATTTTTCTCGATAAATTATTATATCGATTTACAGAACATAAATTACCAGAAATGAGCGGCTCATTAGTATACTTTATAATTCTGAGTCTATTCCCATTTATTATAGCACTTTTAAATACATTAAAGTTTACAGGTATTTTATCACCTGATACAGTTTTAAGCTATATAGAATATCTTCCTGATGATATCTCTTCAATAGTCTTGAGTTTTTCTCAAGAACTTTTAAATTCAAGCTCAAGCAGATTGTTCATAGTTTCTATATTAGCAGGTCTATGGACTTCTTCAAACGGCATCAATCAATTACTAAACAATGTAAATGCCGCTTATGGATTTAACAAAAAACGTTCTTTTGTTGCTGCAAAATCTCTTTCATTGATATTTGCAATAGCGCTAATTTTAATGGTCATACTACTTATGATAACTCAAGTTTTCGGTGGTTTAATTCTTGATTATATATCTAAAACAATAAATTTGGACTTAGATTTTAAGCAAATCATTAAAATACTTAGTTTAATCATACCTGTGGTATACATGTTAATTATGTTTACAGCCCTATATAAATTCGCACCATCTAGTCAAATAAGAAAGATGTTAAGTTTTAAATTAGTAGTTCCGGGTGCTGTCTTTACAACAATCGGTGTCATTCTTATGACCATATTATTTGGTTCCTACGTATCCAACTTCGGAAAATATTCTGTGACTTATGGCTCTCTTGGAGGTATCATAGTCATGTTAATTTGGATATGGCTTGTAAGTTTAATCATACTTATAGGTGGAGAAATAAATGCAATTAATTTTTCTCGTAAATATTTCCCTGAATCTTCAGTTTGGCCTCGTAACGAATCAATTTTAAAAGGCATATTGACAGATGAAAAATATACTGATTTAGATGTTGATTAAATATTGTGTGTGGTTGCAACAAGTGCAGCCACTTTTTTTGCGCCATTTTCTTTTAACGCTCTTGCAACTTCATCTATGGTAGAGCCCGTAGTTATGACATCGTCAACTACTATTATATTTTCAGGTAGTTTACCTGTGACTTGAAATACATCCTTTAAATTTTTATATCTATCTAAACTTGTAACTTCAATTTGTTTCTTAGTTCTCTTAATCTTTTTAATTGGCTCTATGAATTTTAAAAGAATATCCTCAGATACTTTCTTTGCCAATATCTTTGATTGGTTATACCCTCGCTCCATTACATCTATTTTATGCATAGGTACATAAGTTATCGCATCATATTTTCTATATAGTCGCGTTTTTAAAAGTTTTTCAGTCATAATTTTAGATAACACATCCGAATAATATACACAATCTCTAAACTTATAATCTATTAGAATTTCTCTTAAAAGACCTACATATTCGCCACATACTACAACATCATCTGCATAATCAAGTTTTTTATCCCAAATTACATCCAACCTTAAATTTGAATAGCATGATTCGCACAAATTATATTTATAAATTTTCTTATGTGAGCATTTTAAACATCCTGTATCAAACATTCTACTTTACCTTGTAATTTTTCTTTCAAACTTGAATACCTTAGAGATATTCTATTATTTTTTACCATCTGTTCAACATATTTATAATTTCCAACTAGTACCACAAGTTTTTTAGCTCTTGTTATAGCAGTATATAATAAATTTCTTGTCAACAATATCGGTGGCGCAAAGTGAATTGGCATTACAACAACTTCAAATTCCGAGCCTTGAGATTTGTGAATTGTTGTCGCATAAGATAGTGTCAGTTCATCTAAATCTGTGTATTCATATTTTACTTTCTTAGTATCATCAAACAAAACAGTTAAACTCTTATCTTCCTCGTCCACTGACATTATTTTTCCAATATCTCCATTAAAAACGCCACTGCCTTTTTCAAAATAAAATTCCGATTCTATTTTGTACTCAAGATTATAATTATTTTTCATCTGCATAACTCTGTCTCCAATTCTGAAGATGCTGCCATTGTAATCTATCGCCTCTCCTTTCGGATTTAGTGTATTTTGCAATTCCTTATTTAAATTATTTACGCCACAAATCCCCTTTTTCATAGGTGCAAGCACTTGAATATTTTCTTTGTCTATTGAATAGTAATTCGGCAATCTCTTATGCACCAACTCTACAATAGTCTTTAAAGAAGTTCTCTCATCTTCACTGTATATTGTAAAGAAATCTCCATTATTTGTTATCGGTGGAACTTTTCCATTATTTACCATGTGAGCATTTTTAATTATATGAGACTCTCCTGATTGTCTGAAAATTTGATTTAAATTTACAACGGGTATTACTTTTGAATTTATTAAATCTGACAATACATTGCCTGCTCCTACAGAAGGTAACTGATCTTTATCTCCAACTAAAATAAGCCTTGTCCCTATAGAAATTCTATTTAATAAATTCTCCATTAAATTCAAATCCACCATACTCACTTCATCTACTATTAATACATCACATTCAAGATTTTCTTCTGATTGGTATCCGTAATCTATGTATTCACTATCAGAAACTGTCAACTCTAACATCTTGTGTATTGTTTGAGCTTCTCTTGAAGTGGCTTCTTTCATTCTCTTTGCCGCTCTGCCTGTAGGAGCAGCTAAAAAGACTTTCTTTTCCATTAACTCAAACAATTCTATAATCACCTTTAATGTAGTAGTCTTTCCTGTCCCCGGTCCTCCTGTAATTATTGTTATCCCATTCCTTACAGCTTCTCTGGCAGCTTTTTCTTGATTTTCAGCTAATGTGATTTTTTGTCTATCTTGTACTTCTTCAATGAGTTTATCTACATCTTCATTCGTATGTTCGTACTTCAATATATCTTTTATCTTACCGGCGATATAGTTTTCAGCTTTTAGGTATGGTGCAAAATAACACCTTATTGGATCACCATTTTCAAGTTTAAATCTGTCGTCTAAATTCAAAACTTCTACTTCGTTGTAGAGTTCTTCTTCCGACTTATTCACTAGTAGTTTTGTTCTCTTTATCAGTAAATCTATTGGAAGATAACTGTGTCCTTCAAGAGTTGCCATGTATAGAGCATATTTAAGCGCCGCCTTTACTCTTAAATTACTCTTGCTGAAATCCCCTATTTTCATAGCTATTTCATCAGCTTTTTTAAACCCTATTCCCCTTATATCTTCTGCCAATCTATATGGATTTTCTCGTACCATAGATATTGAATTATCACCATAATTCTTGTATATCTTCATAGATAAAGAAGTTGAAATGCCATATTCAGAGAAAAATATTATTACTTTTCTAAGTCCTTGGTCTTTTTCCAACTTTTCCAAAATTTTTCTCAGCTTCGCCTTTCCTATACCTTCAACCATTATAAGCTGCTCAGGACTTTTTTCTATTATGTCTAAAGTTTTCTCTCCAAATCTTGCATATATCTTTTTTGCCATAGCCTTCCCAACATAAGGTATTGCGCCACTTGTGAGATAGTTTATAATTCCCTTTTCTGATTTCGGTATTATTTCTCGCACATTTTGAAAATTAAATTGCTCTCCGTATTTTTTGTGAAAAGTAAAATCCCCTTCAAGTACATACTCCATCTGTTCTTTAAATTCAAGTGCACTTCCAGTTACCGTTATGTAATCATCTTCCGTATAAAATCTGGCAACAGTATATCCATTTTCATCATTTCTATATACAATTTTTTCTAAAATCCCTTTGATTTCTATCATAATTTTCACCATATTAGAAAAGGACTGTTGCCAGTCCTATCTTATAAATAAGTTTTTAATTTCTCTACTTTATCCAGCTTTTCCCAAGGAAGATCTAATTCATTTCTTCCAAAATGTCCATAAGCTGCCACTTGTTTATAAAGTGGTCTTTGTAAATCTAAATTCTTAATAATCGCTGCCGGTCTAGCATCAAAGTTTTCAAGAACTATATTTTCAAGCTCTGCATCTGATAATACACCAGTTCCAAATGTTTCAACATATACTGATGTAGGTTTTGAAACGCCTATTGCATATGAAAGTCCTATTTCACATTTTTTAGCAAGTCCTGCTGCAACCAAGTTCTTGGCTATATATCTTGCAAAATAACTAGCTGATCTATCTACTTTTGTAGGATCCTTACCGGAGAATGCTCCTCCGCCATGTCTTGCATACCCCCCATAAGTATCAACTATTATCTTACGACCTGTAAGCCCTGCATCTCCCATTGGTCCCCCAACTACAAATCTGCCTGTAGGGTTTATATAGATTTTAGTACTTTCATCCATCATGTCTTTATCCACGATAACTTCAATTACTTCTCTCTTTAAATCTTCTCTAATTTGCTCTAAGCTAACTTCCGGATCATGTTGTGTTGAAATTACAATAGTATCTATCCTCTTAGGTACACCATCTATATAGTCGATACTCACTTGAGTTTTTCCATCCGGCCTTAAATAATTTAAAGTTCCATTCTTTCTCACTTCAGTTAATCTCTTTGCAAGAGCATGAGAAAGAGAAATAGGAAGTGGCATGTATTCATCAGTTTCATCACAAGCAAAGCCAAACATCAAACCTTGGTCTCCTGCCCCAAATCCGTCTAATTCATCAACGCCTTCTTCTTTAAATCTATCAACACCCATTGCAATATCAGGGCTTTGCTCTTTTATTGCAGAAAGGACAGAACAAGTTTCACAATCGAAACCTATCTTTCCTCTATCGTATCCAATTTCTTTTAAAGTTTCTCTAACCACTTTAGTAAAATCAACATAAGTTGAAGTTGTTATCTCACCTGTTATTAAAATCATTCCTGTACTTGCAACAGTTTCACAAGCTACTCTAGCATTTTTATCCTTTTCCAGGATAGCATCTAAAATCGCATCAGAAACTTGGTCACACACTTTATCGGGATGACCTTCAGTTACAGATTCCGATGTAAATGTCCATTTTTTCATAAATGCTTCCCCTCCATAATATTGAGTATACCATTGATTCACAAGTAAATAAAGCTTATACTACACCGAAGTTCTTAAGAATTGCAATTCCCCCTGCAAATGTAAATAGAGAAAGCGCATAACTTAAAGTTATAATTTGTGAAGTCATGAGTTCATCAGAACCCAACTTTTTCCCCATTACAAAACAATTTATTGCACAAGGAGTTCCAAACAATATATACGCTACAACTATTTCAGAACTGTTGAAGTTTAACTTAAATGCCAAAGGAACTAAAATAGCCGCTCCTATTACATTTTTTATTAAAGCACTTATACTCACCAATAGTAAATCATTTTTTCTTGTATTAAAATTAAGACTTCCACCAATCATTATTAAAGCCAATGGTGTATTTAAATTCCCTAAAACCTTTATTCCCCTTTCCAGTGTATTTGGAACAGGAAAATTTATAAATTTAAGTATCAATCCAATAAACATTGCAACTATGACCGGATTTTTTAAAACTTTAATAATTAATTCAGATATAATTATGTCATTTTCCGAATAATAAGTTAAAAATAAAGTTCCTATTATATTAAAAAGAGCAACTCCAAATATCATCGCCGCCAACACAGGTGCCATTTGATAATCCGGCTTTATAGCTTTTAAAATCGGTACACCGACATACAAGAAGTTAGACCTATACGCACAATGTACAAAAGCAGACAATTTTTTATTATCTTCTATAAAAAATCTAGCTATAGCCCACGTTCCTCCAAACATAACAAGCACACCTAATAAAAGATAAATTATATAGCTTAAATTTATTCCACTTAAATCTGAATTTTTAACTTCCATAACCAAACTTGCAGGCATCGTTACATAAAATATTAAATTTGTGGACTGATTTATAAATCTATCATCTATTATTTTTATTTTTTTTAAAAATAATCCTGTAAACAGTACAAAAAATAATGGGAATATAACATTTATTCCCAATATAAAATTATTCACTCCATCGCTTCCCTTCTATTTTATTATAGCAAATAAAAGGCCCTTATTGAGCATATTAATCCAAGTTTTAAAATAAAAAGGGGCTTATGTAAATAAATTTGGTTATTTAAATCTGTAAAAATATTAATTTAGAAAATTGTTATACAAAAAAGGACTACTCGAGTAGTCCTTTAATTTAGCTAATTTTAATTAGGGATTAATACCATCCTCTTAGTTTCATAGCTGTATCTATTGATTTGATTGCATACATGTAAACAGCTTCTCTTAATGTTACTTTGTATTCATCAGCTACTGAGAAAACACCTTCGATAGCTTTCATCATGTCTGCTTCTTGTTTTTCTTCTACTTCTGCTTCTGTCCAGTAGTATCCGTATTGGTTTTGTACCCATTCATAGTAAGATACTAGAACTCCTCCTGAGTTAGTTAAGATGTCCGGTGTTAATTCGATTCCTTTTTCTACTAAAACTTTGTCTCCTTCTGGTGTTGTTGGACCGTTTGCAGCTTCACAGATCAATTTAGCGTTTATTGTTTTAGCTCTTTCGCCTGTGATTACATTTTCTAATGCTGCCGGCACTATAATGTCATATTCTTTTGTCCAGAATTCTTCTTCAGTTATTCTTTCTGCTCCCGGGAATCCAATTAATGTTTTATGTTCAGCTTTGTATGCTGCTAATTCTTTGAAATCCAATCCGTTTGCATTGTAAATAGCATAGTTTCCTTCATTTCTGTCCCACTCAGCGATTGCACAAACTTTTCCGCCTTGTCTTTCGATGTTCTTTACTGTAAATTGACCTACATTACCAAAACCTTGAACAGCTATTTTAGCATCTTCCATTTTGATTCCGAATCTCTTTGCAGATTCTCTTACTACTACAGCTACTCCGAATCCTGTTGCTTCGTTTCTTCCTTCACTACCACCAAATGCTACCGGCTTTCCTGTAAAAGTTCCGATATCCATTCTTTCGCCATTTAATTTTACATATTCATCTACAAACCAACTCATGATTTGTCCGTTAGTGTTTACATCTGGTGCTGGAATATCGATTCTGTCTCCAAGATATTTGTAAAGACCTCTTACATATCCTCTTGCCAGTTGTTCTAATTCTCTTTCTGATAGTTCTGCCGGATCTACGCAGATTCCACCCTTTCCTCCGCCGTATGGTAAGCCTAGTGCTCCACCTTTAAATGTCATCCATAGAGAAAGAGCTTTAACTTCATCCATGTTTACATTTGGATGGAACCTAACTCCACCTTTTGATGGACCTACAGCGCTTGAGTGAGCACTTCTCCATCCTTTGAACACTTTAACTGTACCATCATCCATTTTTACCGGAATTGAGATTTCAATTACTCTTTGTGGTTCTTTTAATAGTTCATATACTGCCGGATCGCATCCCAATTTTTCACATGCTACTCTTACTTTTTCTTGTGCCGCTACTAACGGATTAAGTGTATCTGTCATTTTATCTCTCCTTATTTACTATACACAGTGATCTCTCACTTGCTTATGTACTTCCACATTACGAAATATATTGGTAATGTTTTCAACAATTTGATTATACCAAATAAAAAATTTTAAAACAACCGATAAACGAAAGAATTTTTTTATACCACTCTTTCGTTTATAACTTTATTTTATTGGCTTATTTATCATTTTTGAGTATTATTTACCACTTCTCCGCAGTTAAGTGCAAAATAAGCTATGCTTATTAAAAGCCCACCCAATATATTTCCTACTGTAGCCGGTATTATATTGTGAAGTGCCATTGCAAAAGTTATTTCCTTTGATAAACTCATCCCCAGTGTAAACACTGTCATATTGGCAATGGAGTGCTCAAATCCAAGTGCAACAAATGGTAATATGCACCAAAAAATCATTATTAACTTGCCTGATTCTGACTTTAACTTATAACAAGTTAAAACTGCAAGACAAACTAATATATTACAAAGTATACCTCTAAATAAAATTTCCATAGTAGTATGGTGTGCCTTTGCAATCGCAAGTTGTACTATTGCATCTCCTATGCTTTCATTTCCAAGGCCTGTTCCCAAAAATAGCCCACTTAATAAAAGCGCACCTAAGAAGTTGCCAAAATATGAAAATATACATACAGTAATAGCTTCTTTAGTAGATATGCCTTCGTTATATGCGCCTGAAGACAAAACTAATATGTTCCCTGTGAATAAATCTCCACCTGCCATCATTACTAACGACAACGCCATAGTAAATATAATACCACTAAACACTTTACTCAAAGGAAAATCCAGACTGCCAAAGACAGCTCCGGATAACCCCATACTTAAAACTCCAAACCCTATATACATACCTGCAAGTCCTGAGGTCGTAGCATATATAAGTTTGGAGTTTTTATACATTCCAACTTTTCCTCTTGCCGCATTTGAAAGCGACAATGTCAATTCTTTATACATTAATCCACCTCATGGTGGATTGTATAGCCTTTATGTCAAATATTAGTCTAATTTAAAGTTTTCTTCAGGTTCATCTATATGAATTAAAGCTATAAATTCAGGCCCAACATGCGCACCTATTATATGCCCTATCTGTTCCACTCTAATATTTTCAGGATTCATACTAAAATTCTTTATAATGGCATTCTTTACTTTTACCGCATACTCTTCAGAATCTCCATATACTATAAAAACAGGTTGATTTAAAACTTCCGGTCTTAAGTTTTCTAAAAGTTTCTTCAACATATTTTTATCTCCACGAACCTTATCTATTACTTCTAACTTGCCATTTTCAGGAATTACTCTTAACATGGGGCGAATATTTAAAAGTCCACCTATTATTGCACTACTTCTTGAAACTCTTCCGCCCCTCATTAAAAATTCTAATGATGTTACGGAAAAATTTTCTTTTATAGTCCTCTTATAAAATTCAAGTAATTTCATTATCTGTTCAAAAGTTGCACCGCTATTTGCAAGTTCAGCTGCTTTTTCAACCATATATCCCAATCCAGCTGTAGCAAGTTTTGAATCAAACATATGGATTTTTTCACCATATTTTTCATTTACCTGATCTGCAATCAACTTGGCAGCATCATAAGTTCCACTTAACCCAGAAGATAAGCTTATATATATTATCTCTTGACCTTGTGAAGCATATTTTTCAAAGGTTTCTTGGTAAATTTGATTTGAAACCTGACTAGTCATAAATACTTCTCCGGCTCTCATCCTCGAGAACATTTCATCTATTGATAATTCTCCATCGAAAAATATTTGTTCATCATTATTTATATACATGGGTAACATTTCAATATCAAGCTTTTCTAGCTTTTCTTTTAAAATATCACAACCACTATCTGTAACTATTTTTATACTCATATCAAACCTCAATAATTTATTTTAGGCAGTCCTAAATCTTTTTTGACTGCTACCATTCTTATTATAAATACTATAAGTGCAGATAAAATCATAACTTCATCTAAATCTAACATATTTCTAAAAATTAAATAGAAACACGCCCCCACAAGAGATGCTGAAGCATATATCTGCTCCCTAAATATTGATGGAGTTCTATCTGCGAAAACATCTCTTATAACTCCACCACCAACACCTGTTATCATTCCTGAAAAAATCAACAAAAATTTAGCATCAGTGTACCCAAGCTTTAAAGCTGCATTTATTCCTGTAACCGTAAAAGCACCAAGCCCTATTGCATCAAAATATATCATGATATTTTCAAAATTTTCCATTGTCTTAGAACTCAATAGATCAGTTTTAAAATAACATATTACAAAAATTATTATTGATGATACCACTGATTGTACCGCAAAAGATGGATCAGTAAACATATTAGGGGGATGGTATCCTAAAATTATATCTCTTATGCAACCTCCCCCAAGAGCTGTTGTAACTCCTAGCACTATGGTTCCCATCAAATCCATTCTCTTTCTTATTCCCAACATCGCGCCGGAAAAAGCAAAAGCTATTGTACCTATTATTCCTAAAATCAAATCTATTTGTTGATAACTTGGCATCTCGCACCTACTTGATTCTTTTCACTAATTCTTTCAATTCGTCAGTATTGTTGACAATATAATCAGCTCCTGCATCAATAAGTTCTTTTTCTTCTCCATATCCCCATTTTACACCTATGGATTTTAAATTCAACTCTTTAGCTCCTTTAATATCATAGAACCTATCACCAATCATATATATATCTTCCGAGTCATATCCACCTATATTTTCCAATACGTATTTCAAAACTTTTGCCTTTGTGTTTCTCGACCCATCCATTGCCGCCCCACCTACAAAGGCAAAATATTTTTCTAAATTAAAATATTCTATTATATCTCTGGCACTTTCTTCCAACTTTGAAGTTCCAACTGCTAATACATGCTCTTTTGATAACTCTTTTATAGTTTCTTCAACCCCGGCATATATTTTATTCATACTCTTTCCACTTTTAGCATAGTGCTCTCTATAAAAAAACAACGCTCTATCAGCTTCTTGTTCAGTAAAACCTAAACTATTTCTAAAAGTATCTTCTAATGGAGGTCCTATAAACTTTTCTAATTCTTTTACATTAGGAACTTCTAATCCCATCTTTGCAAGAGAGTATTCAAAACTCTTAATTATCCCCTCTCCAGACTGTATTATAGTCCCATCTAAGTCGAATATTATTAACATCTTTACTCCTTTTCCCTAAAGTAAAATTAACTTCTAAAATAAAAAGATTACCCCTTTAGTATATCCAAAAAGGCAATCTTTGAAAACTTATATTTATTCAATAGTTAAAAATTTTCCCAAAATTTCTTTTGTAGTTCCACGAATTCATCTAAAGACATAGGCTGTAATTTAGCAAATAATTTCATCTGAGATTTCATCATCTCAGCATAAAATTTATCCTTTCCATTTTTAAGTTCTATTTCTCTATTTGAATTTATCGTAGCAGGTATTTTAGAAGTATCATCACTATTAGGCGAATGTACTTCAATTATCATCTCGCCAAAATTATTATTTACTTTAGGTTTTGTCTTTATGTTTATCTTTCCAAAATCTCCTTGAACTAATTCACTTTTCTTTCTAAGTTCAATTTCATTTTTTAAATTATTAGATAAATCTCTATCTTTAGAAATTTCTATAAATATCCCTTGAGTTTTTATCAAAAGTATTTCATCTTCAAGTTTTTCAAACCCATTCCCATCTAACTTCTCTTTTAATAAGTCAGGTAATTTTTCAAAATACTCATACAACTCCAAAGGCACTATTATCCTGCCCTTATTTATTTCTAAGTATGCTCTATCTTTTACCTTTGACAAAAATATTTCATCGTGATACTTTATCCAAATATAATCATCTTTATTCAATTCAAAATACAAATCAAATTTTGAGCTTGAATTTTCCGGCTCATTTAAAATAACTATATTATTTTTTATCAATTTAATATATCTATTATCATCAGTTAAGTTAAGTCTGTATAACATGATATTCCTTTCTAAAAGCCTCTCATCATGCCCGGTCTAAAATTCTTTCTCTTAAGAGTTTCATCTATTTGAGCGATTAATGCCTCTCTATCCCTATTTAAAGTTCCTCCTAATAGAACGTAATTGGAAGCATGATTAGACCTGAAGATAGTCCCCTCTGAATCCACATTTTCTAAAAACTTTCTCATTTCAAATAAAATTTGTTCTGCTGTAGGCATTTCAAATTTTCCAGCTGCATAGTCTTTGTATAAACTTGCATTTTCATACAGTCTAATAGTCAGGTAGCTCACATAATCAGGTTTAGTCTTGGTTATCAAATCTGCTGTACCTAAAGCATTCTGCTCCCACTTAGCAGTTCCTCCAAGTCCAGCTATTATAGTTATAGAAGATTCAAAGCCAATGCTGTGAACTTTCTTCATTGCCTCTAAATAATCCTCTGTCGTAAGTCCTTTATTTATATCTCTTAGTATCTCTTCATCTCCACTTTCAAAACCTATATATAACATTTTAAGTCCATTATCGTAGAGTAGTTTTAGTTCTTCTTCAGACTTTAAATTTATATCCTTTGCTGTCGCATACGAAGATATGCGCTTTACATTAGGCATATTTTCATTAATATAATTTATCAGCTTTAATAACTTGTCAGTTGGAATGATAAGTGCATCCCCATCTGCTATAAATACTCTTTCGTAGTAGTGGAAATAATCTCTATCTTCCTCTAAATCTGCAATTACATCATCTATATCTCTGATTATAAATGGCTCGTCTTTGTACATATAACAAAAAGTACATTTGTTGTGCGAACAGCCTATAGTAGCTTGAATTATAAGTGACCTCGCCTCACTCGGCGGTCTAAACACATTCCCGTAATATTTCATTTAATTCCCTTTCCATGAGATTTTAAAAGCTCATCTTTAATTTTCCACAATTTTTCTGATAAGTCTACAATATATTCTTGTGGATTGTCAAATCTTTTAACTTCTTCCCAAATAGTTTCCACTTCTTCTTGAACCTTATTCCTTATCTCTTCTATACTAGGCAATTCGTAAACTAATTTTCCCTTTTCATAAATTGGAACTAATAATGATTTAGCTGTAAAATTATTCAATCTCTTTCTCTTCCAAGTGTATATTGGGTGGAATATTTCATATTCTTTACTATCATCAATCACTTCATCATATAAGGTTATTACATCCGCCATTGCAATTCCCGTTTCATTATCATACAATCTATACAAATTTTTAAAGCCAGGGTTTGTAATCTTGCTTACATTTTCAGATATTTTTATCTTTGGTATCATTTCTCCATCTTCAAAAACTGTTGTCAATTTATAAACTCCACCAAAAACCGGAGAACTCTTAGATGTAATTAATCTCTCTCCAACTCCAAAAAAATCTACTTTTGCACCTTGTAATAATAAATTTTGAATGGTAAATTCATCAAGAGAATTAGAAGCCATTATTTTACAATCTTCAAATCCTGCATCATCTAACATTTTTCTTGCTTTCTTAGTTAGATATGCCATATCACCTGAATCAATTCTTATTCCCTTCGGTCTGTATCCATTTGGCAATAATACCTCATTAAAAACTTTTATAGCATTCGGTATTCCCTCTTTCAAGGTATCAAAAGTATCTACCAACAATAGACAATTGTCTGGATAAATTTCGGCAAACTTTTTAAAAGCTTCATATTCACTATCAAACAGTTGCACCCACGAATGCGCCATAGTTCCCATCGCCGGAACTCCATAAGCTTTCTCAGCCAATGTATTAGCTGTTCCAACGCATCCTCCTATATAAGATGCCCTTGCCCCAAGCATTGCCCCTGAATGTCCTTGAGCTCTTCTTGACCCAAATTCTATTACAGGTCTGCCCTCTGCAGAAATACAAATTCTATTCGCCTTGGTTGCAATCATAGATTGATGGTTAATAGTTAGTAACAACATTGTCTCTATAAATTGAGCTTGTATCGCCGGTCCTTTAACTATTACTAAAGGTTCATTTGGAAATATAACAGTTCCTTCTGGAATAGCCCAAACGTCACATTCAAACTTGAAATTTCTCAAATATTTTAAAAACTCAGAATCGAACATGCCTTTCTTTTCTAAAAAAGCTATGTCATCATCTGTGAAATTTAAATGTTCAAGATACTCCACCATCTGTTCAATCCCGGCTAATATAGCATAACTTGCATTATCCGGAACAGATCTAAAAAACAAATCAAAACTTACAATCTTATCCTTTAAATTTGATTTAAAAAATCCATTACTCATCGTAAACTCATAAAAATCTGATAGCAATGTGTAGTTATTTTTATCTCCGTCTATATCTCTCATATTATTCACCTAACCCTTTTAGTAATTAAAACAATTATATATTTATTGTACTCATTGTTCAAATGTTTACCCATTAATCATATATAATATGTTCTTAAGTAATTAATCTCAAAATTTATTAAGTTTAGAAACATTATTTAGGGTATACTATTTTTAAATAACAAAGATTTTCTTTAAATTTACTACACAGTAGGATGCATAATGAAAAGTATAATATTTTTTATTACAATGGCATTTATAAATTTTTTAATACTACTTATAACTATAAATCTTTTAGGAAATCTCAAATATGGAAGTGCAGTAGCTTTTTGCATTATAAGTGCATTCAATACGAGTGTATTATTTCAAATGTTAAATAAAAAATAAGGTGAGAATATGAAAATTAGAGACGAATATTATTTAGAAGAAAGTTTTGCAGTAGATTTTATTTCAGAAATTTTAGAATATGAAGGAAGTTCTTTTATACACGACGAAATTGTATATGTTCTATTACAAAAATTGACAGTCGGAAATAAAAGTTTAACTGAACTCTTCGAACTTCTAAATCTCGAAAAAGCACTTGAATATGTCATTGAACTTGCAAAAAACGAAAGAGAGTTAAGTGAAAATTTAATTTCAGAAGTAAATAGAATACTTTTAATAGATATATTGCCGGGAGGTATTTATCGCACTCACAACAACATTGGCGGAGTTGATTTCACAGAAATAAAAGAGCAGATGAACTATTTGTTAGATGACTTTTTAAATTCAAATGAAATCAAATCAGCAGATTGGTTCTTTGAAAACTTTATGGAAATTAAACCTTTTAACTATAGAAATTTAGCCACAGCTGCAATAATCCACATATTCATAAGTTTAAAACTTGGAGATATCCCTAAACTACTTAGTGAAATTTAAAGGAGTATATAATGAAAAAATCAGCTTATTTTTTTGTTTTTATAATTTTCCTCCTAATTGTAGGATGTAACAAAAATAAAAATAAATTTGAAATTATATTCGAATCCAAAGAAAATTTTTCTGAAAAATTATATACTTCAAAAGAAAATTATAGTGTTTATTCACACAATGGCACAGTATATGTAATGCTGAATGATGAAAAACTATTGTTAAAAGATGCGTTAGAACAAGACAAAATATCCATGGATGAAATACTTGAAAAAGCCAAAAATGATTTCAACCCTAATACACTTTCCAAATATTCTTACTCTGATGGAGGCAGCCAAGAATATCCCTATAAAACTTATACTTTAATTGATTTTAATACCCTTAATGGAAATAATGATATATATTTTGCTCCTCCCAAAACTACTATAAACGATATAGAACAAAATAATGAAATGGATATTTATTTTGAAGGAGCTGATAATGGATTAAAATTATTACATCAAAAAGATGAATTTACAAACTTCAACACATTTTCATATAATGGTATAGTGAGCATAGTATACACTCAAAAAATCTTACCTATTGAAGATGCTATAAAAGAAGGATTAGATATGTCTTTTGTGTACTATAAAATAGAGCATCGAGATTTCCAAAAAAGAGAAGATGAAATAAAAACTTATAAAAATAATTTCAAAGTCTATCCTTATCATAATTATAAAGCAATAAAATTTATAGATGGTGATTTGTACTTTGTTCCTAAAAATTTTTCTTTGAATGAAATAGAAAAATTAAATAATAATATTTAGAACATACTAAATTTAAATTAAAAAATACAAAAATAGTAGTGTGAAATTAATCATTATTAAACCCAACCTATTCTAAATATAGACTGGGTTTTCATTTTTATAACTTAATAGACTTTGTTGCCATATAAGTCTTTATATTCATCTCATGCAATCTTCCAAATCCATTAGTATCTTCATACAAATCCACTAGTGTAAATCCAGCTTTCAACTGACCGCCTATCTGTTCTTCCGCACTATGAGAGAATTGCATACCACAATTTTCTTTTTCCATAAACTGTCTTGCTTTCTCATCTGCAATTGGGTCGAAAGGCATTGACCATATTATTTTTTCTTCTTTTTCATCAACTATGTAGTTAATTTCGTTCCCCAGTCCTGATAATAAAACGCCTCCCTTTTTTAAAACTCTATAAGTTTCATTAAAAACGTGTTGCACATCTTTAATATAACAATTTGAAACGGGATGAAATACAATATCAAAAGTCTCGTCCTCAAAAGGCAATCTCTTTGTCATATCCCCTTGTATTGCTTCAATACTGTATCCTTCTCTTTTTGCCAATTCAATTTCAGTTTCAATTTGTTTTGTAGAATAGTCAAGCACGGTGCACTTTGCTCCAAAAGCAGTTAATATTGGCATCTGCTGTCCACCACCGGCTGCCAATCCAAGGATTTTTTTGCCTCTTAAATCCCCGAACCACTCTTTCGGCACATTTATTGTCGGAGTCAACAATACATTAAATATTCCATTTTTAGCATCTACAAATTGTTGATGAGTTATTGGTTTTCCCCATTCCCAACCTTCCTCAACCCATCTATCTATAGTTTCTTT
>NZ_JAXDSS010000130.1:0-23454 GCF_034090345.1 Peptoniphilus sp.
AAAACTAGTATAAAGAGTATCTTTGAAGAATCTCAAGGAACAATAGCGTTAGAAGATGCAGAAATTATAGTTACTTGTGGAAGAGGAGCTTCAAAAGGTGAAGGATATGAATTAGTAAATGAATTAGCCAAAATATTGAAAGCGCCTATTTCAGGAACAAGACCGGTAATAGACGATGGTATTCTACCTAAAACTTCACAAATAGGACAATCAGGAAAGATAGTTGCACCAAAATTATATATAGGATGCGGTGTGAGCGGTTCAGTGCAACACGTTTCAGGAATTCAATCATCTAACTTTATAATTGCAATTAACAAAGACGAAGATGCACCAATTTTCAACATATCAGACATAGGAATAGTTGGAGACTGCGAAAAAATACTACCATTATTCAATGGAGAGATTAATAAAATTGTCAGTAACAAATAAATAATAACACTTATAAGTTAATACTACTAATTTAAAACGATTTCTAAAAACACAATTAGGAGGAAACTATGTTATTTCAATTACTTGTTATGTTTGGAACAGCCTATATAGGGCAGTTTATATCAAATATATTACCATTTCCATTTCCGGGGACAATTATTGCCAGTTTGATTTTATTTATACTTTTACAGATGAAAATTATAAAAATAGACAAACTAAAGGGAATAATAGATATATCACATAAGTACTTAGCTCTTTTCTTTGTTCCTGTAGGAGTTGGAATTTTAGAATATGCAACTCAATTCAGTATAGAAGTATGGTTGAAAATATTTTTATTAATAATATTATCTACAGCAGCAACAATGATTATTACCGGAAAGGCTTCAGATTTTACAATAAAAATATTTAATAAGGGGGAAATAAATGATTGATATATTGACAAAAGATCCTCTATTTAGCGTATTTATAACAGTAAGTGCCTATTTATTAGCGACAAAAATAAAAGAAAGACATAACTATAACATACTCAATCCAATGTTGGTAGCTATGCTAATTGTAATATTTACATTGGTATTATTCAGAATACCGCTTGAAAATTATGAAAACGGAGGTAAAATAATAAAATTTATGATATCTCCAATTGAGACTATAGTTATAGGAGTGGGGTTGTATAAACAAGTAGAAACACTAAAGAAAAATTTTATATCTATGATTATATCGACATTTATTGGAGGTGTATTTGTAGTATTGTTTGTAATTTTTATTGGAAGTGCAATGAGCATGCCAAAAGATGTTTTACTTGCAAGCATACCTAAGTCAGTAACAACAGCAATAGGAATAGAGATATCAAATAAAATGGGCTGGATGACATCTATTACAGTAATGTACATATGTACTACAGGAATAGTTGGGGCTGTAATAGCAAGGCCGATTATAAAAACTTTTAAAATAAAAAATCCAATTTCTCAAGGTTTGGCAATAGGTACAGCAAGCCATGCTGTGGGAACGAGTGAAGCTATAAAAATAGGTGAAGTTCAAGGAGCAATAAGTGGGCTTTCAATAGGACTTCATGCGATAATTGCATCAATTATAATACCTATTATAGTGAGTATTTTAGGAGTTGCTTAAAAACATATTTATTGTATTAGAAAAATGTAGAAAGGTAGAATTTAGAAAATAAAATATTTCTAAATTCTACCTTAATTTACTTAAAAATTGAATTTTCAGGATTGAACTCTTCTATGAACATTAAAACGAATACAATACTAAGTATTATAGAACTCATTAAAATTGCCTTAGAGGAGAATAATTCAATAAATATATTTCCAAGTATTGCTCCAAGTATAAAACAAAGTATAATACCAAAATATAGTCGAGTCTTTTTTAAACTGAGTTCATCTCTATACATCAAGAAGTTATACAAATTTTCAGTTCCGCTTCTGAGATTTCCGATACACATTGTTGTTGCAATTGGATGAGAATAAATTTTTCTAAAACTTTCGACTTGAATACCACAAGCTAGAGAAATTAAACTGTTGGCCAAAAGATTGTATTCAGTTGAAATAAAAGCAACAACGGAAAAAATTAAAATTTCAATAAGGACAGAAAGTTGTCTCCAGTGTAGTTTATATTTATTTTCAAAATATCTAAAAAAATCAGCTAAAATTATTCCAAATGCAAAGGCAATAACAGGCCAAAAATATTTAATAGACTCGTGGATATTTCCTTCAGAAAGATAAATTCCAAAGAGAATTATATTTCCGGTTTGAGCATTTGCAAATACATGATCCCTAAAAATATAGGAATATGCATCCATAAACCCACCTGAAATAGCAAGTAAGACGCCTATTAAAATTGTTTCTGACATTTGTATTTTTCTATTCATAACACCACTTCTTAATATTAATATTATATTTAGAAGTATAACATATTTTAAAAACTATAGATTAAAGAATTAATTCTAAGTCAATGAAATTTATTTTCTTAAATTTTTTAAATTTTCTTCAACTAAATTAATTCCTAAACTATAAGAATTATTATATTGTTCTAAAATTAATTTTAAAGTTTGTTTAGAGTATGTATATAATTCACTTCTAAAATAAGTTAATATAGATGGTAATAGAGTATTCTTATAAAGATTGCGGCTATTATCTAACAAATTAGAGTGTGATGATACCAGCTCTTCTTCCCAAAGAATATGTATATTTAAAATAGAATTAACTAACGAACTTTTTTCTGAATCTACAATGGGAAGAAAATTTTCAATTTCTTTATAATATAAATAGTCTGTTTCTTTCATCATATAAGCATATTTTTCAGTTATCAAATTTCTATCTTGGGATTTTGCTAATTCCAAATCAAATAAATAAGATTTTAGAATATTTTCATTATATATAGACCAGTAACTTAACCGAGAGTTTAAAAAAGTAGCCATATCTTTTTGGCAAGGTTCTTTACCTTTAATACTTTTTACTGATTTAAAAAACATCCATTCGGATACTAAAATATTTTTTAATAAAATTTCTTTATTCATATAATAACCTACTTAATCCAAGTATTTTCATTTTTTAAATTATTGTCATGTATATTTTCAACTATTTCAGAAGAATGTCTTAATAGAAAATTATCTGCAGTTTTTGAAATTTTATTTTCTCTTAAATAATTAGCAAATAAAACACATAACTCTTCTATAATTTTGATTTTTTTAATAGAATCTGTTTTATCATTTAATGAAAGCAGATCATCTATTTTACACTTACTTTCATATCCTAATAATTTAAGATTTTCTAAACTTCTATATTGCCACTTATAAAAAGGCATGAATTTTTTATTTATTAAATGTATTAATTCACAGTAGTTTTCTAAAAATTCACTTAATGATATTTGTGCTCCAAAGTAATTATTTCTTTTTAAACATCTTTCATAGTTATATTGACCTGCTTGAGCAGCTTTATTACAACAGTAAGCAATTTTTTTATAAACTAAATCTTGGGGATAATAATTTAAAAGCCTATTTCGTATTTTAGTGAAATAACCTAAATTATCTAAGAAGATTTTTCCGTTAGTAGCTAAACTTAGTAAATCTTGAGGAACTTTTCTATATTCAGAAATAGTTACGGGACCTTCTTCAAAAAGAGTGTAGTATTTATAAAAATTTTCTATTGATTTTATAATTAGTAAATTAGAATTAATTTCTATTTTTTTATTTTTTATAACATTATAGGCACTTTTAGGAAGAAACCAATAACACTTTGTTTCAAAAT
The DNA here is from genome assembly GCF_034090345.1 of Peptoniphilus sp. GTDB lineage: Bacteria > Bacillota > Clostridia > Tissierellales > Peptoniphilaceae > Peptoniphilus. The sequence continues at coordinate 3,693 of NZ_JAXDSS010000130.1, forward strand.
TATGGTCTTCAGATATGTAATCATCATATCCGTAACATTCAGAACCTTCTCCAACAAGACCAAAACATGAAATGTTCCATAAATCTTTATGATGCTTTAAAACATAATCTGAAACATAGTTATTAAAAAAATTTTCACTTCGATCTAAGCCGGATATTCTTTTTGAACTATCTTCTATGAATGACTCAATTTTTTTAATATTTTTAAGCACTATTTTATATGCCTCACTATCTATTCCATATGTATTCGTTATAAAGTTTTTAGACAATTTGTAAAGTTTTAGGCTATTTTGATAATCCTTTTTTCTAAAATAATAATCTCCTAGATTATTTAAAACACTTGCGTATAAAGGATTATTAGCATTTATATTCAAAGATAAAATTTCCTCAGCTTTGAATAAACAGTATTTAGATTCATCAAATTTCTCTAGATTTAAGGCAACTTCATATAAGTTGTTATATGTAGTTGCTAATTGTATTTTATATTCAGGCAAACCCAACAATATAGTTTCAGCTTTTTTTAAAAGATCATAAGCTTTGTCCCAAAATTTTAATGTAATAAACAATAAAGATAGATTATTTAAATTTGCAGCATATGAATAGCCATAGGAATGAATTTGTTCAAAAATAATATTAGCAAGTGAAAAGTATTCTATACTTTTTTTATAATCTTTTTTCAAGCGATAGGCATTTCCTAAGTTAGCAAGGGTATTAGCGTAAGCTTCTGTATTTTTTAAATTTTCTTTTTCAATTAATTCTTTTGCCAAGAGAAGAGTAGAGATACTTTTTTTATAATTACCTGTATTTCTAAGGGCTCCACCATAATCATTCAATAATTCAATTAGCTTTACAATATTATTTTCATTTACTGAAAGTTTAATACATTTTTCAATTATAGGAAGCATATCTTTTTCTTTTCCTTGCTTTAAAAGAGTTTTATATTGTTCTTGTAAAATTTTTATATTATTCATATTATTTTTAACAACTCCTGAGTAGGTCGTTCAATTATAGAAGTATTTATAATATCATTTTCATTAAAAAATTTTGATATTAATTTCGAGCATTGCTTTGTAGAGGAAAGTTCTCCTTGTGCAAAGAATAGGCCTTTACCGAATAATCCTAAATTTATTTGAATTTTCAGTAAATTTATATTTGAATATTTATTGCATATATCGGCAGCTTTAATAGCAGTAATGCTATTTTTAGATTCTAAAACAAATAGAGATGAAAAATTTTTAAATGAAGGATTTTTGTTTATAATTTTTATAATATCTTTAGATATGTTTAAAACTAGATCTGAGTTAACATGATTATCTTTACAAAAAATATTTATAGATATAAGATCTGAATCAAAACCTTCTAAAATAAATAATATTCTACCGGGACATATGTTTTTACTTAAAAAAATTTTAACCGGATAATTCAGAAGAATATCATTTAAAATTTCATAAGATTTAGAAATTTGATTGAATTCTATAAGAATAAAAGATTTATTCATGTACAATCCTCCTATTTGATTAGTTAACGATTATTATATACTTTATTAAAACTAATGCAATAAATTATATGAAAAGGTTTTGATAGAGCATAATATAGTTTTATATTTTACACAATTAAAAAATAACAATTATATTGATGATATTAATTTTTAAATAAGTTTTAATTTTACCATAAAAAAGTCTTATAACTATTCTCGAAAAGCTTAAATTATTGTGTAAAATTAATGAAAACTGATACAAGAATTATCAAGTTTAAGGTTTGTCGCTACATAAAACTATCAGTAAAAAGGAGGATATTCGAATGATAGAAAAAGGTTTTTCAAATCCTACAGAAAGAGTTAAGAGATTAAGACAAGTAATAATTGATGCTAAACCTCAAGTTGAAGCAGACAGAGTAGTTTTGATTACTGAGTCTTATAAAGAAACAGAAGGAATGCCTAATATATTAAGACGTGCTAAAGCAGTAGAAAAAATTTTCAATAATTTACCTGTGACAATTCGTGATGATGAATTAATAGTAGGGGCTATAACGGTATCTCCAAGATCAACAGGACTTTGTCCGGAGTTCTCGTATGATTGGGTTGAAAAAGAATTTGATACGATGAGTACAAGAATGACAGATAGATTTGAAATCCCTAAAGAAACTCAAAAAATATTACATGAAGAGTTTAAATATTGGAAAGGGAAAACTACTTCTGCTCTGGCTGAATCACTTATGAGTAAAGAAACAAAAGATTGTATAGCTAATGGTATCTTTACAGTAGGAAACTATTTTTATGGTGGTGTGGGACACGTAAATGTTGGCTATGAAAAAATACTAAAAAGAGGATTTAGAGGGATAATTGAAGATTCTATAAAAGCTATGAATGATTTAGATCCTAATGATCCTGAAAGTATTCAAAAAACTCAATTTTATAAAGCTGTCATAATTTCTTATACAGCAGCAATAAATTTTGCGCACAGATATGCAGAAAAAGCAAGGGAGATGGCATCTGTTGAAACAAATCCTATCAGAAGACAAGAGTTGCTGAAAATTGCTGAAAACTGTCAAAAAGTTCCGGAGTATGGGGCAACTAATTTTTATGAAGCATGTCAATCTTTCTGGTTTGTTCAAATTTTAGTTCAAATAGAGTCAAATGGACATTCTGTTTCACCAGGAAGATTTGATCAATATATGTATCCTTTCTATAAGAATGATAATATAGATCCTGAATTTGCTCAAGAATTAATAGATTGTGTTTTTGTAAAACTTAATGATATTAATAAGACTAGAGACGATGTTTCTTCACAAGCATTTGCAGGATATCAAGCATTCCAAAATCTTTGTGTAGGAGGACAAGATTCAGAAGGTAAAGATGTAACTAATGAAATCTCATATATGTGTATGGAAGCTGTAGCACATGTTGCATTACCGGCACCATCTTTCTCTGTAAGAATTCACCAAAATACACCTCAAGAATTTTTATTAAGATCATGTGAAGTTTCAAGATTAGGATATGGAGTACCTGCATTTTATAATGATGAGGTAATTATTTTAGGATTAGTTGCAAGAGGAGTATCGTTAGAAGATGCAAGAGATTATGCAATTATAGGATGCGTAGAACCTCAGGCAGCACATAGAACTGAAGGTTGGCACGATGCAGCTTTCTTTAATATAGCAAAAGTTTTGGAAATAACATTGAATAATGGACGTTGTAATGGGTTACAATTGGGTCCGAAAACGGGTGAGCTCACTGATATGAAGTCAATAGAAGATATCTTTTGTGCATATCAAAAACAAATGGAATATTTTGTAAAATTACTTGCTGAGGCAGACAACTGTGTAGATTATGCACATATGGAAAGAGCAAAATTGCCGTTTATGTCAGCGTTAGTTGATGATTGTATAAAGAGAGGAAAAGCTGCTCAAGAAGGAGGAGCACTATATAACTTTACAGGACCTCAGGCTTTTGGTGTGGCTGATTCAGGAGATTCTCTATATGCAATATATAAAAACGTTTTTGAAGATAAAAAAATAACTTTGGAAGAATTAAAAGAAGCATTAGAAGCAAATTTTGGATTCACAGATTCAATAATGCCGGGTTCTTGTGAAAAAACAACTGGAGAAATGTCTGAAAATGAAATTTATGAAGCTGTTAAAAATATTTTAGCAAGTACAGGATCCGTAGATTTAGATATCTTGGAAAAGAAATTAAATGAAGGAAATATTAATACAAGCTGTGGATGTGCCTGTGAAGAAACAACAGGAAGATTTAAAACTATTCAAAAAATTCTTGAAAATACAGATAGCTTTGGAAATGATAATGAAAAATGTGATGAGTTTGCGATAAGATGTGCAAAAATTTATTGTAATGAAGTTGATAAATATGTAAATCCAAGAGGAGGACAGTTCCAAGCAGGAATTTATCCGGTATCAGCAAATGTATTGTTCGGGAAAGATGTAGGAGCTTTACCTGATGGAAGACTTGCAAAGAAGCCTTTAGCTGATGGAGTATCACCAAGACAAGGTAAAGATGTCAATGGTCCTACAGCGGCGGCAAATTCTGTTGCAAAATTACCACATGCTCAAGCTTCTAACGGAACTCTTTACAATCAAAAATTTTCACCTAAGGCTGTAGAAGGTGAAAAAGGATTACAAAATTTTGCTTCGATAATAAGAACTTATTTTGATCATAAAGGAAGCCATGTTCAATTTAATGTAGTAAACAAACAAACATTACTTGATGCACAAAAAGATCCTGCAGCAAATAAAGATTTACTGGTAAGAGTGGCAGGTTATTCAGCTCATTTCATTACCTTGGCGAAAGAAGTTCAAGACGACATCATAAATAGAACAGAACATATGATGTAAATATATTTCTTAGGGGGAGACTATGGAAGCGATAGATTACAGTAAAGAGGGCATGGTTTTTGATATACAGAGATATTCTATAAATGATGGACCAGGTATAAGAACTATAGTCTTCCTAAAAGGGTGTCCACTTAGATGCGTTTGGTGCTCAAATCCGGAGTCACAAATGTATGAAAAGGAATTAATGTATAGGAAAATATTGTGCATAAATTGCGGGAATTGTGTGAACGTTTGTAAAAATGGAGCTATAGGACCCCAAAATGAAAATTGGATAGACAGAGAAAAATGTGTAGTTTGTGGAGAGTGTGTGAATGTTTGTCCTGCAAGTGCATTAGTTGTAAAAGGTAAACTGATGAGTGTTGAAGAAGTAATAAGTGAATTGAAAAAAGATGAATCTTATTATTTAAAATCTAATGGAGGAATAACACTGTCGGGAGGAGAAGCATTAATGCAACCTGAATTTACAAAGGAATTATTAAAAGCTGCAAAGTCAAGGGGATGGCATACTACTATAGAGACAGAAGGCTATGTTTCAGAAAATGTTATAAAAGATATTCTGAGGTATGTAGATTTAGTTTTGTTGGATATAAAGGCAAATAATTCCGAAATTCATAAAAAATTTACAAAAGTAGACAATACATTAATAAAGAAAAATGCAAAAATTATACAAGAAATGACGAAAACAGTTATTAGAATACCTTTAATACCTGGCGTGAACAGTGATATTAAAGAATTTACAGACATAATAAAATTTGTTAAGACATTAGAAAATGTAAATGAGATACACATTCTGCCATATCATAATTTTGGAGAGAGCAAATATTATCTTTTAGGAAGAGACTATCAGCTTTCAAAAATTAAAAAATTAAACGAAGAATACGTGGATAAATTAAAAAACATAGTTGAAGAGTTCGGTTATAAGTGTGAAATAGGAGGCTAATGGAGGTAGAAATGGATAGAGAAATGTTAGAGAAAATCATGGGTCAAGTTTCTGAAGAATTGAACATAAATGATAACAAAGAAAAAAGTTCAGGAGATCGTGATATAGGAGTAACCGAATTTGTTGGAACAGCCATAGGTGATACTATAGGTCTAGTTATTGCAAGTGTAGATCCTTTATTAACTGAAACAATGAAACTAGGTAAGTATAAATCAATAGGAATAATTGGATCAAGAACAGGAGCAGGACCTCAAATAATGGCAGTAGATGATGCTGTAAAAGCAACTAATACTGAGGTCATTTCTGTAGAATTACCAAGAGATACAAAGGGTGGAGCAGGACATGGTGTTCTAATATACATAGGGGCAGAAGATGTTTCAGATGCAAGACGTGCAGTTGAAATAGCATTGGATGTTCTTCCTAAGTATTTCGGAGATGTATATTCAAATGAAGCTGGACATCTTGAATTTCAATATACAGCAAGAGCAAGTTATTGCTTAGAAAAGGCTTTTGGTACACTGATAGGGAAAAGTTTTGGAATGGTAATAGGAGCTCCTGCAGCTATAGGTACAGTATTAGCGGATGTAGCAGTTAAGGCTGCAAATGTTGAGGTGGTAGGATATGCATCACCGGCAGAGGGGACTTCATATTCAAATGAAACAATATTGACTTTTACAGGCGATTCAGGCGCCGTTAGACAATCGGTAAGGGCAGCCATAGAGGTAGGTAAGAAATTATTAGGCTCATTAGATGTTGAACCTAAATCTACAACAACACCATATATATAAATTTTAGAATAGTTATTAGAATAAGGAGGAAATTATGAATTCAGATGCATTAGGAATGGTAGAAACTAAAGGTTTGGTAGGAGCTATAGAAGCGGCAGATGCCATGGTAAAAGCTGCCAATGTTACATTAGTTGGATATGAAAAGATAGGATCGGGCTTAGTAACAGTAATGGTGAGAGGAGATGTAGGTGCAGTTAAAGCGGCTACAGATGCTGGAGCAGCTTCAGCGAGAGCCATAGGTGAAGTAATATCTGTTCATGTAATACCAAGACCACATACAGATACAGAAAAAATTATTCCAAACTTTGGCAAATAAATTGTTTTTAAATGTTATTTATTTTCTTTAGTTAATATTGCTATGAGTTAAAGTATTGAATCTAATTAAATTCAATACTTTAACTGTAGTATGTGAGTTGAGGAAGTTAATATTATGAATATAAATAAAAAAGATTTAGAAAGACTATTTCAAATTATTTCCGCCTATAAAGAAAAAGAAAAAATTGAAGAATACAATATAGTTTTTTCAGCTCCATGGGAAAATAAGTATTTTTTAGCACTGGATTATTTAAGGGAATTTAAAATAAAATTAAACGCAGTTATTTCTGAGGATTTAGAAGCAAATTATAAAGATATTATAACTAAATTTTTGAATTGGAATAAAATAATTTTTTTTAAAGAAGTAAATTTAGAAGATATGGCTGAGATAAAGACATTATTTTTAAATATAAACAGAAACTCTTTGGTAGATATTGCACTTCTTAGAGAAGGGGATTTTGAAAGTAAGTTAGTATCTAAATTACTCCAAAAAGGCACTAAGATTTTGCTGTGGAAATGTAGTGTTGAGAGATTTAAAAAAGGAGAAAATTCTTATTACAGAAAAAAACTTCTATCGTATTATGATGAGATTTCTAAGATGGGAGTAGATATAGTTGATTTAGAGGTGGTGAGTCAAGAATGAAAGAAGCTCTTGGATTAATAGAGGTTATTGGATTAACTAATGGGATAGTTGTAGCAGATGCTATGGCTAAAACAGCAAATATAACTATACAAGACATTGAAATAACTAAAGGATGCGGATATGTAACTGTCAAAATAACTGGCGATGTAGGAGCTGTAAATGCAGCAATAAGTTCGGGAAAAGCTTTGGCAATAAAAAATGATAAGTTTATTACATCTAAGGTTATACCAAGACCGGCTGATGTTATAAATGAAAGATTTTTGAACAATATAGAAGTGATTGACAGTAAAATTACAAATAAAAAAGAAGAAAAGAATAAAAAAGAAGAAAATAAAAAAGTTGAAGAAAATAAGGTAAAAACTAATGAAAAACAGATAGAAGCTAAGTTTGATAAAGATAAAAAAAATCAGTAATGCATATTTCTAAAAATAAGGTGACAGTGGGGATTGTATGTTTATTGCAAAAATCGTTGGCAATGTTGTTGCTACAAGAAAAAGTGAAAGTTTAATAGGATATAAGCTGATGATAATTCAACCTTTAACGGCTAAAGGAGAAAATACAGGAAGAGAAAGCGTAGCTGCCGATTATGTCGGTGCCGGAATAGGTGAAATTGTATTAGTTGGTTCAGGTTCTTCTGTAAGAGTTGAAGAGAGTAAAAAATCATCTGTTATAGATTTAGCGATAATTGGAATAATAGACGAATTAATAGTTTAGAGGTTAATTTTATGGAAAAATTTAGAGGGGTTTTCAATTCAGTTCAAGAAACTATAGAATCCGTATCGTTAGCATTCAAAACATATAGAGAATTTGGAATATCAGATAGAGAAGAAATAGTAAGGGAGATAAGAAAAGAACTTTTAAAACATGTAAATGTGTTGGCTGAAAAAACTATAGATGAAATATGTATGGGGGATATAGCTTCAAAAAAACAAAAGATAAAATTAGCAATAGAAAGAACACCGGGCACTGAAGATTTATACACCGAAGTTATTACAAGAGATAAAGTAATGACTTTATATGAATTATCTCCATATGGAATAGCGTGTGCAATACAACCAAGTACAAATCCTTGTGCAACAGTTATAAATAATGTAATAGGATTGTTGTCTGCAGGCAATGGAGTAATAATATGCCCTCATCCAAGAGCAATAGAAACAACTAAATTTTTAGTAAGTATAATCAGCGATATTATTTCAAAAATTACCGGATTAGATAATTTAGTAGTTACGCTTGAAGATATATCGATGCAAAATATATCTGAAATCATGAATCATCCGGACATAGATCTTGTAGTGGTTACAGGAGGTTCATACATAGCCAAATATGCCAATAAGTGTAATAAAAAAGTAATTTCTGCGGGTCCCGGCAATCCAACGTTTATAGTAGATGAAACAGCAGATATAGAAAAAGCTGCCAGAAATATAGTAAAAGGTGCAACTTTTGATAATAATATATTATGTGTTACTGAAAAAAATATAGTTGTTGTTTATGATGTATATGAAAATTTAAAATCAGAACTTATAAAAAATTCAGTTTATTATGTTGATTCAATTGATGAAATGTTAAAACTTGCAAAAATATTGTTGACAGAGGATTTAAAACCAAACAAGTTTGTCGGGGGAAAATCAGCAAGTGATCTTTTAAAGATGGCTAGAATAGAAGTTGACAAGGAGTATGCTTTAATAGCGGTAGATGTTCCTAAAATTCATCCATTTGTCACAGAAGAATTATTAGTACCTTTAATAACGATAGTTAAAACTAAGGACTTTGAAAGCGCTCTAGATGAAGCAATATTTATTGAGCAGGGATTACATCATACAGCAGGGATTTATTCTAATATTATAGAAAGATTAAATATTGCAGCTAGAAAATTGCAGACTTCAATTTTTGTTAAGAATGGTTCTTCTCTAGATGCAATAGGTTTTTCTGATGGAAATCCTGTTAGTTTTACAATAGCAAATATAAGCGGAGAAGGGGCGATAACAGCAAGACATTTTACAAGAAGGAGAAGATGTACATTGGTAGATGCTTTCTCAATAAGGTGATATGAATGAATATTATAAATAGCAGTACAAAAATTATTGTTGGGAAAAATTCATTAGATTATTTAAAAGATTATAAAAATAAAAATATTTTAATTGTAACAGATAAATTTTTGGCACATAGTGAATTGATAGATAGCGTATTAAAAAATTTGTCAGAGAATAAGGTTAATCTTTTTGATGAAGTTTTCCCTGACCCAACATTAAATACTGTAAAAAATGCTTTGAAACAACTTCTATTAAATGAAATAGATGTATTAATAGCATTTGGCGGAGGTTCTCCAATAGATGCCGCTAAAGCAGTAGCATATGTGGCTCAGAAGGGATATATGAGAAATTGTGAATTAATAGCAATTCCTACAACAAGTGGTACCGGATCAGAGGTTACAAGTGTTGCAGTTATAAAAGATGAAGACAAACATTTAAAACATTTGTTAAAGTCAGAATTAATGTTACCAAAAGTTGCAATAATAGATGCAGAACTTACTAAAAGTTTACCAAATACAATAGTGGCAAATACGGGAATGGATGTATTTACACATGCTTTAGAGGCTTATGTAGGTAAAAATAGTAATACATTTTCAGATGCTTTATCAGAAAAAGCTGGAGAAATCGTAGTAAAGCATTTATATAAAAGTTATAAAGGGGAAGAATACTCTAAAGAGCAAATGCACTATGCTTCTACGCTTGCGGGTATGTCTTTTGAGATAGCTGGACTCGGATTAAACCATGCGATTGCACATCAAATAGGAGGGCAATTCGGAGTAACCCATGGATTAGCTAACAGTTTACTATTGGAAAAAGTTATAGATTATAATTCAAGCAATAATGATGTTATGAAAAAATATGTAAAGTATGCTGTAAAAATAGGACTGGCAAATAATTCTATGTCAGATGAAAAAACAATAGTTTTATTAAAAGGATTTATACGTGCAATACAGTGCTTAATGAATATTCCACAAAATATATCTAAGTGTAATATAAGTAAGGAAGTTTATTTTAGCAAATTAAAAAAAATAGCAATTAATACAAAGAAAGATAATTGTATGAAAACTACACCAATCAATATTACAGAAGAAGCGATTATAAAGATATTGAAAAAAATTTTTTGAAATATTGTAAAATAATACACAAATAAAAATGTATTGTTTTATGGAGGAAATATTATGAATACAGATAACGTTTCGAAAGATTTATTATGTAATATGAATATTCAAAATCAAATAGATGATAAATATACTGAAAATATCAAAGATTTAGATATTATTTCAATATTTGGAAAGGATTATTTAGAACAGTTACAGAGAATAATTTCGGATGTTACAGGTTTAGCAATAGTAATAGTTGATTATAAAGGTGAACCTGTTACAAGTATGACTAATTTTTCAAAAAAATGTAAAAAACTTAGAAAACATAAAATGGCAGAAATGATATGTAAATTATCAGATGCATCAGGAGCTATAAGAGCTGCAGTAACTCATAAGACAAGTATTTATTTTTGTCCTTTTGGTAGATTAGAAGTAGCTGTTCCAATAGTTATAAAGGGACATTATTTAGGTGCTTTTTTAGGAGGACAAGTTTGTTGCAATGATGCTCCTGAGAACGTATATAAAATGCAGGAGTTTTTAGTAGAACAATCTATATTAGACGAGATAAGGGATCTAGAATACGAAGAAGATAGAGTATATAGTTATAATGAATTTGTTTCAGTAGTAAAATTAATAGAATTTATAATCTTGGAAATAATAAAAAAAGAGTTAATTTCAGGATATCATGAGAATAAAAATAAATCTAAGATAAGAGAATTGGAAAATAAATTGGAAATTATGATTAAAAAAAATAACGAAATTGATTCAAAATTAAAGATTGTAACTAGTACAGTAAATAAATTTTTTATTTTAAAAGTAATTGACTCAATATCAAACCTTTTATTGATAGAAGATAGAACTATTTTGTCAGAATATATAGGTTATTTAAACGAATATTTAAATTATGCTTTAGATGATTCTCCTAAAAATATATATAAAACCATAAAAGCTATAGAAAGCTATTTTGAAATAAGAAAAATAGAATATGGAGAAAGACTAAATTATAGAATAGAGGTTAATGAAGAAGTTCAAAATTTTATAATGCCGTATAGAATACTAATTCCATATATGTATAAATTAAGTGTAATTGGACTCTCTTTAGGAAATAAGAATTATAATATTTCGTTAGATATAAATAAAGAAGGAGAGGATATTAAAATCGTTATAGAAGACAACAGGAGTATAAATGATGACAAAAATGTTGTTGTAAATGGTGAAAGAGAAGACATATCGATATTAGATGAGCATTTAAAATATTTAAATGAAAAAATGGTTATTGAGTTTGGCAAACAGTATTCTATTAATTATAGTGAATCGTCTAGTGGAACTACTGTATGTATAAAATTTCCAATTCAGAAATTACAGGACAAATTATGAAAAATATATTATTGATCAGTAATCAAAATTTATTAAAGAAGACAATATGTAAAATAGTCAATTCTGAATTTAGTTCAATAAAAATATTTAATGAATCTCAGAATTATATAGATGCATTAGAAATATGTAAGTATAAAAAAATAGATGTAGTTTTTTCAGATTTACTGACAACAAACGAAGAAATTATTAATTTTAAAAAAGTAATTAAGGAAATAAATAACACAATACTGTACATAATAGTATTCAAATTTGAATTAGAGCAATTTGATGTAATGAAGATAGGATTAAATAATATTATACTTAGACCAATAAGTGTAAAAGATATAAAAGAAAAGTTGATAAATACAACTACTGAAATGTATAAAGAAAAATACGGAGCAAAAATTAATAAAATAAACAGTTTAATATGCAAGGGAGATTTTTTAAACTCGTATGAAGTTATAAAAAAAGAATTAATAGATGTATATAATACGGGAACAATAATGCAAATGAAAGATAAAACATTTATATTAGGACAAAATATTATTACATCAAGTAATACATATAGCCAAAAACGCATAAAAGAACTGTTATATGCAGACTCATTAATGGATATTTCTAAAGAAGGGGCTTTAGTTTGGATTTTTGAAATTTTAGATTATTATTTCAATGCTAAATCTGTAGATAAGTATCCAATACTGGAAAATGTTTTTGTTTATATATCAGAAAATTTGGAAAAGAATATCTCTTTAAAAGATGTGGTTGATATTTGTGCAATTTCTCAAGGATACCTGAGCAGGTTATTTAAATTTGAATACAATCTTACAGTTTTAGAATATATTCATTTAAAAAAAATAAATTTAGCTAAAAGAATTTTTATTGAAGAGGATATTAGTGCAACAGAAGTGGCTTTTAGACTAGGATACAATGAAAGGGGATATTTTAGTAAAGTGTTTAAAAAGTACGAAGGGAGCACAATAGAGGAGTTTAAATTTAAGTTGAGGGGATAATATGACAGAATATTTGTTAACTTCTGAATCTGTTACAGAAGGACATCCGGATAAAGTGTGTGATCAAATTTCAGATGCTATATTAGATGAATATTTAAAAAAAGATTCGGATTCAAGAGTTGCCGTTGAAACGATGATCTCAAATAATTTATTAGTAATAGCAGGAGAAGTAACATCAAAATCTAAAATAAATATAGAGGAAATAGCGAAACAAGTTTTAAAAGAAATTGGTTATACAGATGATAACTCCGGATTCAATGTAGATAAGTGTACCATTATTACAAATATAGATGAGCAGTCTAAAGATATATCCCAAGGAGTAAATAAGGAAAGAATTTGTGCAGGAGATCAAGGATTAGTTTATGGTTACGCAGTAGATGAAAGTTCAAATTATATGCCTATAGGAATTGAATTAGCGCATAATCTTGTAAAAAGACTAGCTTTTGTTAGAAAAGAAAATATAGTTGAAGGATTGTATCCGGATGGTAAAAGCCAAGTAAGTATAGAATATAGCGAAGATAAAAAAATTAAATCTGTAAAATCTATAGTTATTGCCGCTCAACATCATGACTACATAGATTTAAATAGACTAAAGAAAAAAATTATTGATGAAGTTATATTAAAAGAGATTGACAAGAAATATATTACTGATGAAACAAAAATATATATAAATGCTACGGGAAAATTTTCTATAGGGGGGCCTAAAGCAGATGTAGGGTTAACAGGCAGAAAGATTATAGTTGATACCTATGGCGGAGTAGGGAAACATGGTGGAGGAGCCTTTTCAGGTAAAGATTATTCTAAATCAGATAGATGTGCAGCATATATGGCAAGATATATGGCAAAAAATATAGTCGCAGCAGGTTTAGCTAGGGAATGTGAAATACAATTAGCCTATGTTATAGGTAGAGAGGAAGCTCAGAGCTTGAATATAAATACATTTGGAACTGAAAATATAGATTTAGAAAAATTATATTTGGGAGTAAGACAAATATTTGATACTAATATTAATTCAATTATAGAACATTTAGACTTAAAAAGAGCAATTTATAGAGATACAGCTTGTTATGGTCATTTTGGCAGAAATTTTAGTTGGGAGAGGCTGGATAAAGTTGAGTTGTTAAAAAAATTAATTTAGGAGTAAAGGTATGGAAATATTATCAATAATAGTAGCATTTTGTGGTGGATTTGTAGGAGCCTCTATAGGAGCAATACCTGCATTTATAATGACAGGATTTTTTGCAATAATATCAGGCATATTGGGGTTGTCAGGGATAAGTGATAATACTTTAGGAATTATAGCTTTTGGGCCTTTTTTTGGACCACATATAACTTTTGCAGCAGGAGCAGCTGCAGCAGCATTTGCAAAAAACAGAAGAAATAAATTAGAATCATCTCAAGAAATCTTAACACCTTTATTTGGGAAGAACGATCCCGCTATTTTATTGGTGGGAGGATTGTATGGAATATTAGGATATATAATATGGTATTTAATTAGTAATCAAACAGTTCTGATAACTGATTTTCCAGCTGTTTCTGTAACAGGAGTACTTATAATAAACAGATATGTGCTGGGGAATACAGGAATTACCGGGAAACCTTTAAATGGTCAGAAAAAAGTGTGGAAACCAACAACGATTGAAATAATACACCATGGTTTATTTGGTGCAGTATTGGGATTATTAGTAATAATAGGCGCAAAACAGCTGATTGGTGTAGGAATATCTGAAGAAAATATGAAAATTTATCCTGTACTTATATTCGGAATAAGTGCTTTTTCACTTATATTTTTGCAAGCTGGATGGAGCATACCTATAACACACCATATAGCATATCCTGCAGCAGCAGTTTATATTATGTCGGGAAGCATAGTTGTGGCAACAATTTTTTCAACTTTAAATTCTATAGGGTGGGTTTTAGCGGCAAAAATATTTAATACTGATTGTGATACATATATAGATCCTCCAGCTATTGTTATAGCAACAAGTTTATTGATAGCTAATTTAGTTTTTTAAGAGGAATAACCTATGAATAAAGAAAAATTAATAGATGAAATAGCCGATAGAGTAATGTTAGAATTAAAAAAATTTGAAAATTATAAAATACCAGTAGGAGTATCCAATAGGCATGTTCATATTTCAAGAGAAGATTTAGATATACTTTTTGGAAAAGACTATGAATTAACAGTAAAAAAAGAATTAAAACAGCCGGGACAATTTGCGGCGGAAGAGACAGTAACTATAGTAGGACCAAAGGGACAATTTGAAAATGTTAGGATATTAGGACCTATTAGAAGAGAGAGTCAAGTTGAAATATCACTTACGGATGCTTTTAGATTGGGAGTATCAGCGCCAATAAAAGAGTCGGGAAGTTTAGAAAACACTCCGGGAATTGAAATAGTTGGGCCAAAAGGAAGTGTAAAATTAGAAAGAGGAACTATAGTAGCATTAAGACATATTCATTTGACACCATCTCAAGCTAAAAAGTTTAATGTAAAAGAAGGAGAGTTTGTAGATGTACAGTGTTTTGGTTGCAGAAAAGCTACAATAAGTAATGTCTTAATTAGAGTTTCAGAAAAATATTCTATAGAAATGCATTTAGATACAGATGAAGCAAATGCTATAGGAGTTAAGAATGGTGATTTCATAATATTAAGCAAGATTTTAAACGGGTGATATTTTGATTGAAAAAGAAGAAGTAGAAGAGTTGTGTAAAGTAATAGAAATTAATAAAAAAAATAAATTTAAAGGGAAATTAAAAGTTGGAGTTGATTTAGGGACTTCTAATATAGTTTTAGTAGTATTAGATTCAAGAAATAAGCTTATAGCAGCTAAATCTTGTAAATCAAAAGTGGTAAAAGATGGTATAGTTGTTGACTATATACAAGCTGTACAAGTTGTTAGAAAATTAAAATTAGAGCTAGAAGAAGAATTAAATACAACGCTGGATGTTGCAAGTTGTGCAATACCGCCAGGAATACACAAAAGCAGTATAAGAATAATAGAGAATGTTGTTGAAAGTTCAGGATTTAAAGTTTCAGTTGTATTAGATGAGCCGACAGCTGCTGCTACAGTTTTAGGAATAAAAGAAGGGGCTATAGTAGATTTAGGAGGGGGAACTACAGGGATAAGTATTTTAAATGGCAGTAAAATTATATTCACTGCTGATGAACCGACGGGAGGCTCACATATGACTTTAACTATAGCGGGATATTACAATATAGATTTTGATGAAGCAGAAAAAATAAAAATAGATATGAAGAGAGAAAGAGAAGTTTTTGTTATAATTAAACCTGTTTTAGAAAAAATGGCATATATAACTAAAAACTTTATTAAAGATTTTTCCGTCAATAAAATTTATTTAGTTGGAGGGGCTTCTAATTTTAAAGGAATAGAAGAAATCTTTAATACTATTACAGGGATAAAAACTGAAAGAGCAAAAAACCCACATTTGATAACACCGTTGGGCATAGCAAAGAACTGTTAGTTTGGAGGCAATATGGATAAAATAATAGTGGAAGATTTAATTAGAAAAGTAATAGATGATATAAAAAATGAAGGAAAGAGTATAGAATATACTCAGAGCAGATTTGGAATATTTGAAGACATGAATAGTGCGATAGAAGCCAGTGCAGAAGCCCAAAAAAAGTTATATTCTCTATCTTTACAACAGAGAAATGAGATAGCTAATATTATAAGAGAAGTTGTACTAAAAACAGAAAACTTGGAGTTAATATCATATAAAGCCGTAGAAGAAACTGGGATTGGAAAATATGAAGATAAGATTATAAAAAATAAAGTTGCGGCTGAAAAAACACCCGGAAAAGAAGATTTGATTACAAGAGCAATTTCTGGAGAATATGGTTTAATGATAGAAGAATACTGTCCGTTTGGTGTTATTGGCTCAATAACACCAACCACTAATCCAACTGAAACAATAATAAATAATTCTATATCTATGATAGTTGGTGGTAATACAGTAGTATTTTCTCCACATCCAAGAGCTAAAGAAACTTCAAAATTATTAATAAAAATGATAAATGAAGCATTAGAAGAAAGGGGAGCACCAAAAAATTTAATAACAATGGTAGAAGAGCCATCAATAGAAAATACTAACATAATGATGAATCATCCGCAAATAAGATTGTTAGTAGCTACAGGAGGACCTGGAATAGTACAATCAGTATTGTCATCAGGTAAAAAAGCAATAGGAGCAGGAGCCGGTAATCCTCCGGTTGTAGTAGATAGAACAGCAGATTTGGATAATGCTGCAAAAAGTATTGTTGCAGGAGCAAGTTTTGACAATAATGTTCCGTGTATAGCTGAAAAAGAAGTTTTTGCGGATATGAATATTTGCGATTTGTTAATACATTATATGAAGAGATATGGAGCATATGAGTTGACGTCTGCAGAGACAATTCAGCAATTAGATGAATTGGTTAGTCAAGAAAATGGCAAACCTAAAACTGAATTTGTTGGAAAGAGTGCTAAATATATTTTAAATAAATTAGGCGTAGATGTGTCTGATGAAATTAAACTAATAATAATGAGAGTTGGAAAGAATCATCATTTAGTTCAAGAAGAAATGATGATGCCTATATTACCTATAGTAGCTTGTGAAAATGTAGACATAGCAATAAAATATGCACATGAAGCGGAACATGGCAATAGACATACAGCTATTATGCATTCTAAAAATGTAGATAATTTATCACATATGGCAAAACTTTTAGAGTGTACAATTTTTGTTAAAAATGCACCATCTTATGCAGGGATAGGAGTAGAAGGAGAAGGAAGTACTACATTTACAATTGCAGGACCTACGGGGGAAGGAATAACTTCAGCAAAAAGTTTTTGTAGAATAAGAAGATGTACAATTAAAGATTCATTTAGTATTAGGTAAATATTATAAAAATAGTGTCATAAAATTATCGACACTATTTTTTATGTAAAATATTTAATAAATGGAACTATTTTGATTTTATAGAGTCTAATAAGTATAAGGAGGGAGAAATGGACATAAATGAAGATTTTAAAAATTTAATGGAAAATAGAGAAGATAAACTCTATAAAATTGCATTTACTTATTTGAGAAATAGAGATGATTCTATGGACTGTGTTCAAGAAACGCTTTTAAAAGGACTAAAAAATTATCACAAACTTAAAAATAAAAAGTATTTTGACACTTGGATTATTAGAATTTTAATTAACACTTGCATCGATTATATAAATAAAAATAAAAGTACAGTGCAATTAAATGAAGAAATGACAAGAGAGGAGATACAAGAAAATTATGACGAAACAATAGACCTAATAAACGCAATAGGAGAATTGAATAGTGAACAGAGAGAGCTAATATTTTTAAAGTACTTTAAAGGATACTCAAATTTTGAAATAGCTCGGGAAATGCACATAAAAGAGGGAACGGTAAAGAGTAGAATTCACAGAGTTTTAAAGAAACTTAGATTTTCAATGGAATAATATGGAGTGAAGATAATATGAATTTAAAAAATTTAGATAATATAAAAGTTCCGGAAGAATTGGATGAATTAAAAGAAAAATTGTATAGAGATGAATTGAATAATAAGAAGGCTAAGAAGTTTAGATATTCTTATATAGCGGCTACTTTGGCCTTTGTATTTGTATTGGGAATGGCGTTTCCAAAATATACAAGAGATTTGCCATTGTATAACAATATATTTGAGTTGTTTGGAGATGAAAATTATCAAAGCGCAAGTGAGTACATTGATGAAGAAGTAGTTTCAAATGGAGTAAGTATAAGACTTGTAGATGCTGTTTATTCGAATAATGAAGTCAGCTTGACAACTATTATAAAAATGAAAGAACCCATTGGAGAAAATGTAGCCTTGAGTTCAGATTTAGCAATTAAAAATTTTAATATTCTTGGAATGACAGGTAATTCTGGAGTTAAGTATATGGGAAATGGAATCTATATATCAGAAAGTAAGATGAATATAGATTTTAAAGAGCATAAATCAAAAAAATTTGCTGAAAAAGCTGACAAGATAAAAGTTAAGTATAAAATTGACGGGATATTTAACTATGAAACCAAGAAAGAGATAAAAGGAAATTGGAAATTTGATATAGAATTAGAAAATTTAAAGTCAGATGTGTATGTATTAAATAATAAACAAGAACAAAATGGAATCTATTTGAACATAGATAGGATTGAGATTGATGATGTGGGAACTAATTTTAAAATTTCTTGGTGGAATGATTTAGAATTATACCCTATGATAACTCAAGTTGATGATATTTATTTAGTAGACCCAAATGGGAATAGCTTTAAATTAGAACAAAAAGGTATTTGGGGAAATAAAGATATTGTAAATTCAGAAGCTAAATTTTCTAAAAAGATAGATACTGACCAAGATTATATCTTAAAACTCACAATGAGAAAATCAGATATAATTGGCTATAACGAACATGGAAAAATTGAAAAGTATGAAATAAAAGACAGAACAGTATATGAAAAAATACCAAATGTAATAGAATTTGAAATCCCGATAAATTTGAAAAAATAAAATTGACTAAAGAGGTGGTATTATAGAATGATTTTTACGCATTCTGCAATACCACCTTGTTCTTTTAAAACTCTTCTATTATTTCATAATCACTTTCTGTTTCGTCATTTTCATGCAAATATAGTGCTGCATAAGTTCCCTCCATGTAAGGAGTTAGAATTAAAAATCCAAGCCCAAATGTAAGAACAGATACAATAACCCATGGAATGAAAGAAAGATTTAACAGAAAAATATCAAATTTCTTTCCTGAAGTCATCTCTTTAGAGAGCATCATTGCCTCTTTAGCAGAATATTCAGGATGGTCAGATAGGATGTATGGTACATAGTAGTATTGATAGCCTTTAACTATTCCGGGAATTATAAGAAGTAACGACCATAAAAATATAATCATGTCCACATATAACATTTTAAGAGCATATCCAACCCAATGATTGTCTGTAAAAGTTGTAAACATATCCGCTACTCTTACTTCATCATATCTATAGCCGTTTAAAAAGAATCTTTTAAGTCCAATGCGCATAGGTTTTACTATAAATATGGAGCCTAAGATACCAACTACAAATAAAATCAAAAGTAGTGTACCGGTTACAGATATAGTGGCAAATTTTGCCAATTTATCAAAATTATTTTTAGGAGTTGTAGTTAATTTATTGATAAAAATATTATCTGAGGTGTTTTTGTTGTAGA
>NZ_JAXDSS010000093.1:0-17828 GCF_034090345.1 Peptoniphilus sp.
TTAATTTCTCTCCTGATAACCTGGAAAAATATAAATATTTTCCATTACTCTTGTCATTCATATATCCAACCTCCCTCAAATAACTATTATTAATTCTAATGACATTTTGAATATGTTCACTGCTATACCTAGTTTTATCTGTATTTGATATCTTATAATGAAGCATTTTATGAATAATTAAAAAATCATTTTGATTATTAAATAAATTGTTCATTACTTCATTATAAACATATACATTTTTCTTACCTTCTTCAAAGTAAGCCCCTCTGATAAATTTCAAACTGCCTGAACACTCATTAATAACTCTCTGAATTGGCCTATTCAAAATATTGAAAGAATACTTTACCTGGTCCGAATCAATATTTCTAAAAAATCTTACTATTTGAACATCGGATAACTCATACTTCATATCTTCATTTGACTTTTCATCCATATTTTTTTGAATTGCATAATAAATTGAAGTATTTTTATTGATTTCTTTGAATACATCCTCTTTGATATTATTATTTATTTCTATTAAGTTCTTAAAGTTGCTAGAATAATTTACAAACAGCCCTCTATTATAGGCGTAAGTAAATCCAGCTGGAATACAAGTGTACACAAGTTTACACATTGGACATATTCCTACATAATTATTAAAATCATATACGTGACTATTTTTTTTCTTTGTATCAAATCCTAATTCTCTTATAAAGCAAATATCATTATTCAAAGATGAAATCCTTGAACCACATGACATACATAAATATCTTGATTTATTTTTCTTTTCTTCATATTCATCTAAATATTCAATTGCCGGTTTTACAAAATAATTTGCAATTTCATCATACATATCAGGATTTTTATTTTGTCTATTAAGTATGCTGACATTGTCCCATGCATTACGAATTATATTATAGATTATATTTTGGGCTCCTATATATTTTTTAGTATCCTTAAACTTAAAATAATCTATAGTTTCTTTGAGTAGTGAAATTTGATATTTAATTTCTAACATCTTACTTTCTACAGTATCTTTTTTAGAGAGCTTAATCTTTTTTAATTCTTTTTCCTTAACTAATGGATTGAACTCACTATCTATCAATGAGTATGCTTTTTTATATGAATTACTTGTCATGTATTTCTTTACATTATCTATTTGTGTGTTAAGGTTTTCCAAGGACTTATCATTAAAATTTTTAAAATCTTCTGACTCCCAATTTAAAATACTATTTTCAAATGACACTATCCTATTAATTGAAAGTGTTAAATAATATGTGTCAATCAAATACTTAAAATAATATTCTTCAAATTTTCCAAGTGCTTCAAGTTCAAAACTAATTCCCTCTTTTGATACTTCAACATACTCATCTTTATACTTTAATATATTATATAATCCGAGCAATCCTGTATTGTACAACCAATCTCCTGTTTTTAACTCAATTCTTTTCTCCATACCTCCTCCTATACTACTGTAAGCATTCCAAAACCACTATTTTTAAAATTCCCTGCTCCCGCATTTAGCATATAACTTAATATGTATGGTTTCGCAGTTACTTTTAAAGTTGCCAAATTGGAAAGAACTTCTATTCCATAGTGTTTTACTTTTACCGTTTTATTTGATATCACTTTTACATCAAGCTCATCTAAATCATAAATACTTTCCGGCAAATCTTCTAAAATTTGATTTTTTAAATTTTCAGTAAACAACTCATAGCCTTTGTCATCACTTAATGAATGATACCAATCAGTATTATTTTCCTTATGATGCTCTCTCACCACAATTGGAGAGCTGGTTTTAAAGACTACACAATCCCCAGTAAATAGATTTTCTTTTAATAAAGACATATTCACTATCTTTAATTCTAAATCTTTGTACGAAATCACATCTCCTTTTGACCTTATAAAGGCATTGTAAAATACAATTCCCAACTTCAAATCAGCCGCTGAAAAAAATAAACTCACCTTTTTCCCTGGAATAGTAATGCTTTCTCTATTAAATTTACATTTAGGCATGTTTAGCGAAAATGTAAATTTCTTTCTTTTAGCACCACTTTCATATAACTCACGATATACTTCTTCATCTGACTTTAATAATATCGTCTTAAATAAAGATATAAAAATTCTATTCTTATCTTTTGGAATTTCGTCTTTATTTAAGTGCAAATCTACTTTTAATCTCACTTTTCCACCTCCTCTTTTAATTAACTTAAGCTTACTACTAACAATATTTTTTGTCAACCTTATTTTATATATAAATAAAAGTTTTATTTTGATTTATACATTTTTAATTCATATTGTGCTATAATTAATCGTAAATATAATCAAATTGAAATGTAAATTATTTTATATACAAAAGCATTAATAGAATCAAATTGAAATCATAGTTTTAAAAACCTTATCTACATTAAAAAAGTATTGTGCAAAAATCAACTTATCAACACAATACTTTTTTTATTTTTTATTTATTTCTTTCTGTGAACTCAAATGCCAACTTGGCTAGCATTGCACTTCCTCTATACAAAACTTCATCATTTGGTGAGAAATGAGAATTGTGCAAAGGCCAATAGTCTTTATCTTGTTCCGCTGTTCCCAACCAAATAAATGATCCCGGTTTTTCTGATAAATAAAATCCGAAATCTTCAGCTTTTAAAACAGGTTCTTTTACATCTTGAACATATTTTTCTCCAAATAAATCTAAAGCCTTCTCCTTTGCATACTTGGTCATTTCAGAATCATTTATTAAAGGGATATATCCTCTTTGATAATCTAAATCCCCTTTACAACCATATACTTTACATATTCCTTCTAAAATTTCTTCTAATCTATTTTCAACTAAATCCCTAACTTCTGGAGATAAAGCCCTACAAGTCCCCTCAATTTTAAAATCTTCCGCTACAATATTATATCTTGTCCCGGCATTTATAGTTCCAACTGTTATAACAGCATTGTCAATTGCTGAAATATTTCTACTCACTATATGTTGAATAGCGCCAACATATTCGCACCCTGCAACTATTGCGTCCACTCCGTTTTCAGGTCCAGCTGCGTGAGATGCTTTACCCTTTATATTTACATAAAAGTGATCTGATGCTGCCATCAAAGGACCTTCTTTAAATCCCATAACTCCAAATGGTAGCTCAGGCCATACATGGAACCCAAAAATAGCATCCACGTCCTTCAATGCACCTTCAAGTATCATAGACTTTGCTCCGCCTTCTGGAGAAAGTTCTTCTGCTGGTTGAAATATCAATCTTACACTACCTTTTAATTTATCTTTATTCTGATATATGATATTTGCCGCTCCAAGTACCATTGCAACATGATTATCATGTCCACAAGCGTGCATGTATCCTTTGTTTTTAGAAGTAAATTCTAAATCAGTTTCTTCTTCAATAGCTAAAGCGTCCATATCTGCTCTTAGGGCTACTTTTTTACCCGGCAAACCACCCTCTATATTTGCTATAATTCCATGTTTTCCATTCCCTAAACCTGTTTGTATGTCTGTAATCCCAATATTTTTTAGTTCCTTTAATATTATCTGAGATGTAATTTCTTCAAAAGTTGAAGGCTCAGGATTACTGTGTAACTCTGCTCTTAAGCTCCTTAGATGATCAGATATTTTTTCTCCAAATTCTATATAATTCACATTTATCACCTACACATATTTAATCTTTAAATAAAAAATCAATTCTATAACTGTTTAATAAATACTAAATTCTAATTCATTTGATATTTTTTCTAATATTTTTATTCCGACTAAAGAATTCCCTTTAGAGTCTAAGCCCGGGCAATAAGTTGCTATACCCATCTCATCTTTTGTTGTGGCTAAAATACCTCCTCCAACTCCACTTTTCGCCGGAATCCCTATATCAACTGCAAAATCTCCAGAATAATCATAAGTCCCACAAATTGCCATAAGAGTTCTAATAACTCTCGAATTTTTTTCTGTCAATATCCGTTCATTTTTTAAATTAATTCCACCTCTAGCAAGTACACTTCCCATATAAGCTAAATCTTTTGTATTAATCATAATCGTACAAGCTTTATTATATATTTCTAAAACCTCTCTTACGTCAATATCCCCCGGAAGTACTCCATTTTTTTGCATTGTATACATTATTGCCAAGTTAGTATACCCTGTATCTTTGCTGCTTTCATAAATTTCAACACTGTATGTCAAATTATTATTTCCGGTCAATTTTCTTGTCATCTCTAATACAGTTTCAAAAGTTTTATCTTTATCTCTACTAAATTTTCTAAAGAGAAAATAAGAAGTCATTAAAGCACCGGCATTTATAAATGGATTAATAGGTAGTTTTCCTTCTGATTCTTCTAAATCTACAATACTGTTATATGCTTTTGAAGAACCCTTTACCCCAATATACTCTCTTATATAATCAAGTTCGTAATTTTCTAACAATACCGCATATAAAGAAATTTTAGCTATACTCATAATACTAAATTGTATATCTGTATCTCCTACTTCATATAAATTACCTTTATTATCATAGACTGCTATTCCAACTTTACTCTTATCTACATTTGCTAAAGCCGGAATATAGTTTACCAAATTCCCGTCATCAACAAACTTTTTGCCATAATCATATGCTTGTTTTAATATTTCTTTCACAAATACTCTCCTTACAGAATTTATATACTCTCTTTTTTTATCAACTTTATTATATTAGATTTATATAAAATATATGCTATAAGAATTGAAACCCCTAACATAACTAACATTGCATATCCTTCTTTCCCAGCTAGATTCATCACTAAAAAATTAAATGCAAATACTAATATCAAATCTAATATTGCCACTAAAGGTTTCTTTGGAACGCTATAAGAGCCTGCACTTGTATTTATAAATGCCGAAATCCCCATACTTCCATAAAGAGCCGGCATTATATATGATGTTGCAGTTGTCACCACTTCACTGGTAAGTATTGGTTCTAACGGTACTAACAGCACCAATCCTAAAAACACTACTATCATTGTTACCATTCCAGAAATACATACAGCTATCATTCCTATAACATCCGCCATTTCAGACCCTGGAGTTGCATCAACTGAATTTATAGCTGATAAATAACAAGGAAACTTAATATTAGTTACATTTCCCATTATAGAATTTATATAACACGTATTCCCTCCCATAGGTATCATTGAAAGCTGTTCTGCCAACGCTGTTGGAACATATAATGCAAGTAAAGGTCCTGCTACAGCAATTATTGCGCTTCCATCAGGCCACATATTATAAAATGTACACATAATTGTAGGAATAATGAGCATTATTCCAAGAGCAATTATCGTTGCTATCTTTCCATATAAATAAGTTTTTTCCATATATTCACTATGTTTCATATAAATCCTCCTATCCTATTACTTTAGTCAATACAACAGCAATAAACATTCCTATTATTAAGGCAAATGACATTACATAATCATTAAGCCACTTCATATTTAATTTTTTAGCTAAAATTGTAAGTATAAATGTAGTTACTGCACTCACAATTAAAGTTATTGCATGTATCTTTGATTTAGTCATTTGTACTACAACAAATACACTCATCATACCTGTTATCAATACTGATAGAGCTAAATCTCTAAAAGGAGTTTCTTTTTTCCCCGAAGTTGATACACTAGTGTGTAATTTTTTCAAAAAGAACACATTAAAAACCATACCAGCCATAATAGCTATACTCATCACAAACATTATTACTCCAACAGCTTTTAAATCTCCCGCCGCTTGGAAATCTGTAAAGTCTGCATATCCAGCCCCCTTTACAGATAAATCCGCAGCTGTGAGTTCATATGGCAAAGACCCTACTACTGATAATCTAAACCAAGGCCAAGGAGCTCCCAATAGAGGTTTTAAAGTTATTAATCCTATTATTATTGAGATTGATGGCACAATTGAAAATACTATGGAACTCTTTATTACCGAATTTAATTTCTCTTTTGAAACATTTAACTCAAGCGCCCTCTTATATGCTCTTCTAAAAAAGAATAAACACATTAAAAATATACAAATTAAACCTATCCCTACAAGTAAGTACAATAACTTCCCATTCAAAACTTTATAAATATCCATATTAACCTCCCACTCAATATACTTAAGCATTACACTATCTAATTAATATTTTACCATATGATTTTTCATGATATAAATTAATTTATTTTAATAATTTTTTAATGCAACTAAAAAACTAAATAGCCTATTTGATTTATAATCTAACAAACTATTTAGCTTCTTTAAACTTAGTCTTTTATATTAGGTTTTTTATTGTCCGGTATAGGACTAATAAATTCTGCACCTCGACTTTTTTCTAATTCTTCTTTAGCTTTTAAAATTAAATCCGGATCTTTTAATAACTTTTTAGCTGCCGTATATAATACTTCTCCTGCCTTATGCATTCCCTTCATCGCTATTGAAGACTTTCCTTGAGCAACCTCTTCCCAAGAATGTCCTATTGTGCCAAATGCAAAACAAGCAACTGCTATCTGAGCTGTGGGTACAACATTTGAAACATCTCCAACATCAGAAGAACCCATCATTATTTTATCTGTACTTAAATACTTAGAAATTTTTTCATGAAGAGAATGGTCCTTCATATATTCCATTTCTTCATTTGGATCTAAAACCATAGGTAAAACAATTTGGTTAGCAAAATTTATTTCCGGGTAAGTTTCTTTAAATTTAAAAGCATACTCCTTCTCTTCTTCAGTATATTTTACCGGTCCCACTTCTAAAAAGGCTTCATATAATAATTTTTCTAAAACTTTATTTGATATCATATTAGAACAAGCTTTATCAAATTCTATTTCATAATCAACGCCTGACATAAGCGCTGCACCTTTTACAATATCTTCAAATCTTTTATATAATTCTATAACAGATTTATTATTTTTAGATCTTACTAAATATAATCCTTCCGCTTCAGCTTGAACAACATTTGGAGATTTACTTCCCCCATTTAATATGGAATAATGAATCCTATCAGTATCTTCCATATGCTCTCTTAAAAATTGAATACCTATGTTTGTTAATTCCAAAGCATCTAATGCCGAACGTCCAAGATGTGGACTTGAAGCAGCATGTGCACTAACTCCCTTAAATCTAACATAGCTTTGAATATTAGACAGCATAGAGCCTGTTATTACATGATTGTGATTAAATGGATGCCAAGAAAATGCCACATCAACATCATCAAATACACCATATTTAGCCATAAAAGCTTTACCTGAGCCGCCTTCTTCTCCAGGACAACCATAATATATGACAGTAGCATCTATTTCATTCTCTATAATATAATCCTTTAGTTTAAGTGCAGCTTCCATTGCACCTACACCTAATAAATGATGTCCGCATCCATGTCCTGAACCGCCACACGTTAATTCTTCTTTTTTCAAACTATCAGCTTTTTGACTTAATCCGGATAGTGCATCAAATTCGCCTAAAAAAGCAATTTTAGGACCTGTTTTCCCATAAGTTGCCGAAAAAGCTGTGGGCATATACGCTAAATTATCTACAACTTCAAATCCATTATTCCTCATAAACTCCATTTGCAACTTAGCAGATTCAACTTCGTTAAACTTTAATTCTGCCAATTCCCAAATTTCTTTAGACAGCTTTTCCAATTCTTCACTATAAGTCATTTTAATCCTTCCTTCTAAAAACTATAAATTTATTTTATTAACTTCCTAACTATTATAGCTCCAATTGTTGATATAATAGTTATTCCGGATGTTAATATTAATGCATACATGGTCCCTTTAGTCAAAATTATATTCAAAATTAATGGCATTATCGCAAATGTCACAGCTGACATTATTGAAAAAGATATTGAATAATTTCCTATTACAGGACTTTTATATTCCGGATCACAAACTCTTAACAATAATAAACCTGTTAAAAATACGCCTGTACTCATTCCAAAAGTTGCCACCATATGTTCTAACCAATATTCAGATAAATACTTCTTACACATAATCAACAAATAGAAAGTTGTAAAAATATATCCCAATATACATAGAATTAATATAGGAACTATATAATCTAAAACAGCCTTAACAGGTAAAGAAGCTATAGCTGCAATTACTGCAAACTCTGTAAAAGGCCCTGTAATTTTTCCTTTAGCATTAGAGTCTATTAAAAACCCTAAATTAAGTTTATTTATAATACCCCAAATTACAAACATCACTATAATTCCATATGCCCAAACTGAAATTGACTTAAAAGCAGGAACTTCATATTTCTTAGCCAATCCAAGTAACATATATGCCAAAAAACAACCTAAAAATATAATTGCTGCATGAAATGAAATTGTATCAACTGATGAAGGCTTTGTTGTTTCACGACCCAATGATTGTTGTAAGTCTACATTTTTTTCATATCCAAGAGCCATATTTTCAGGTATGTCAGATGGTTTTTCTAAAATTTCTGTATAACCTTTTCTAGCACCCCAGTTTATTACCACCATACCTATTAATATACCGCCAACAATTCCAAATGTAGCAGTTGTTATTGCCACTCCTTGCGCAGTTTCCCAATATGGCAAATTCATCTCTTGTAACATATTACCTAAAATTCCAGCTGTCCCATGTCCTCCTGAGTAACCTATCGGCAATTCCCATCCAAATGTAGGATACATATTTCCTCCACTATTAAATATTAAATTTAAAACAAAGCCTACTATGTGTTGTAAATAATAAACTCCTAACATTATTAAAAGAAGAGGTAGTATGTTAAATAATTCTTTTTTTGATTTTACCCCCAATTTTAATCCTAAAGGAGTTGCTGTTACAACAGGTACTATTAAAATCCCAGGCAATAAAGACCAAGTAGTTATCCAATCTTCAGGTATAGGTAATACTTTTAATCCTATCGGGCCTAAAATCAATAGTATAAATCCTCCTATTACACTAGCCGGCATAAACGTTTTTTGCAAAAATTTTAATTTTGCTCTTAAAGCAAATCCCAGTAATAGGAAAAATCCCAATACTCCTAAACTTTTTAGCAATTCTCCTAACATTGCACTTGTCATAATATCATCACCCTTCTTTTTAGTATATTACTATAGTAATACAAAAAACATGTTATTTCAAATTCAAACTTAAAAAACTATTATTTATTAAACTAAAAAATGACAAGATTTAAAAACTGATAATGCCCATTTAAGTATGAAAAAAAGAAAAGGTTACTTAACCCCTCATAAACGGTATAATTTTTAAAATTAAATAAAAAACAAACAGGTGAATTTATTGGAACTAAGTCCAGAATATTTAAAAAAGGATCTCCTTATCTTAGACGTGCTGTTTAGTCTACAGAAACGGTTGCTCCTTTTAATGAACTGTCTCTTTCTGTTTATTACCAAGATCTAAAAAGTAGAGGTGAGTTTCAAAACACCGCTGTCGGTGCTGTTGCCAGAAAATTAATCAACATAATTTTTGCTGTTTTAAGAGACAACAAAGCTTATATCCCACATATTTAATTTTCACTTTATTTAATTATTTTTTGACCTATTTTGATAGGCCTGTTTTCCATGTTATTGTTTACATATTTTAGTTTTTGGTTTATTATTTATTTGCAAGTAGAAGGATACAACGCTAATGCTAAATTCTTGCATCTACTTGTGATTTACAGATATTAAGAGTGCAGATAGCTTCCTCTTTTTACACATTGTATCTACATGCGATACACTAAAGATATCTATTGCCATTTAATAGCTGGTCTTTTGTTTCTTATATTAAATTTAACTAATATTTAGTTTAATTTTTATGATATAATATATTGATAGGAGATTAAATATGTTAAACATAAAATCATTTAGTGATGCCGCTTATGATGAAATTAAAGAACGTATTTTAAATGGTTTTTATACACCTGGTATGTCTTTAAATGAAAGAACTTTATCGGAAGACTTCGGAGTTAGTAGGACTCCAATTCGTGCAGCGTTACAAAAATTATCTATTGAGGGTTGGATTATAAACGAACCTTATAAAAAAAACGTTGTTAAACAATTTAATTTAAATGAAATTCTAGAAGCTCAAAAAGTAAGAACTGCATTAGAACTTATAGCAATTGTTGATGCAAGTAAAAATATTACAGATGAGGATATCCTTTATTTAGAAACATTAGTTGATGAACAAGAATATACTAAAGACTATAGTAAATCATTTAGTATAGATAGAATTTTTCATACTTTTATTTATGAAAAAAGTGGTAATACAATCTTGCTATCTGTATTAAATAATATTAGCGATATTGTCAGATATTTTGGACTCATGGCAATGTATTTACCTGGAAGAGATTCACAAACTATTACTGAACATAGAAAAATTGTATCTGCTCTGAAGACTAAAAATTTAGATAAAATTAATGAGGCTATGGAATATCACATGTCTCAAACTACATCTGCTCTACTACAACGTTTAAACATTAAAGAAAATTTAACAAAAAAAGATAGTGTCAGAGAATGATTAAAAATTGTTTTAAGATGATAACTGGCTTCTAATATGATATTTTTGTCATTATTTTTGATATATAGATTTATATCTTAAAAAAGAATATCCAAAAAACACCTTAGACATATTATCGTTTTTATCTAAGCAACTTTTTGTACTTAATAGGGTCTATTTGATTTTTTAATAGTTTCCTATATAATTAATTCAAATTTATATCTGGCGCAATTAATTAAATATATCACAAATTACTGCTCTTATACCTCTAAATGTCTACGGTACTCATCTTTAAGAGATTCTTTTGTCCCATCAAAATTTTTATTCCATCTCATTAAAGATGATTTAGAAAGTTTATATATTCTTAATATAAAGGATAGAGAATACCCTCTCATATAAGATTTAACAACATGATATCTTGTATCTAAAATATGCGGTAAATATCTTTATTTTTTTGTATAATTGTATTCATATGGAGTGTACTTTCTTTTTTTAATTTTAGTTAATTTAATTATATAGGTAGTCTCTCTATTTTTCTTTTATTTGGTCTCGCATCTATTGTAATGCTACATAAAGTTCTGTATTAAAATTCATTTTTACTTTTAACATTAAAATATTTAGTACAAGCTTTTTATGATTAATTAATGCACTGATCAAACATTTCAAAAAAACGGCTTTCTCATTACAAGTTAACCGTTTTTATTTGAACATTTTTCAGCAGCTCTCATTTTATTTTACTAAAATATTAGGTAGTATTAAAACTAAATCTGGTATATATGTTATCAATAATAAGACTACTAAAAGTACACATAACATAGGTAATAAATCTTTAAATTGGTCTTTTAAAGAAACTTTAGCTATTGATCCAGCTACAAATAAACATACCCCTAAAGGTGGTGTACACATTCCTATAGTTAAATTAACAGCCATTATTAAGCCAAAATGGACTAAATTAATTCCAAACATTTGAGCTAATGGTAAAAATAAAGGTGTAAATATTACTACAGCAGAAGTTGTATCAATAAAGGTTCCTGCTATTAATAATATTATATTTACTATTAGTAATAATACTATTTTAGATGATACATTAGCAGATAAAAATGCACCTACTGTTTGAGGAATGTTATTCACCGTAATAACCCAAGTAAATAGTGAAGCAAAAGCTATTACTATTAATACTTGTCCTGTAGATTTAGCTGCATCCAGTAATATTTGTGGTAAATCTTTTATCTTTAATTCTTTATAAACAAACATTCCTGTTATTAATGCATAAAATGTTGCAACTGTTGCAGATTCTGTAGGACTAAATACTCCACTCATAATTCCACCTATAATAATTATAGGCATCATTAATGCTAATATTGCATCCTTTCCTGCCCCAATAATTTCACTAAAACTAGCCTTTTTATCTCTGCCTATATAATTTCTTTTTTTCCCTATATAGTAAGAATATGCTATAAGTGCAACTCCCATTATTATTCCTGGAATAAATCCTCCTATAAATAGTTTCGCAACACTGACATTAGCCATTACCCCATATATTAGTAATGGTATACTCGGTGGAATAATGGGGCCTATTGAGCCTCCTGTCGCTAATAACGGAGCACAAAACTCCCTATCATATCCTTTCTCTACCATTATTGGTGTCATAATACCCCCTATAGCTGCAGTTGCAGCAATAGCTGAGCCTGTTATTGCCGCAAAAAACATACAGGCTAAAATACTTACCATTGCTAGTCCACTAGGATGATGTCCTAACAATAAATCAGCAAAGTTTACAAGTCTATTGCTCATTCCTCCCTTAAACATTAATCCTCCTGAAAGTATGAAAAGAGGTATAGCAGTGAGTGCAATACTGTCCATTCCAGTAAACATTCTTTGCACAACCACAACTAATGGATACCCATCACTTATTATTTGTCCAAGTGATACAATTCCTAAAGCAAATGATATTGGGATCCCAATTAAAAATGATAAAAATAATATAACTATAATCATTTATTGTCCTCCTCTTTTAAATCTTTTAATAATTTAAATATATTCTGTATGTTATACATTATTAAATATATAGCATTAAATGGTATTGCTGTATAATATATATACATAGGCCAATTAGTATATGGAGCTTTTTGTGTGGTGCCTGTTAGTGTAAATTGAACTCCATAAACGATTAAGAAAATAAAAAATATCATTAAAACTAAATTTATTAATATATATAATATCTTTTGCTTCTTTTCAGATATAAAGCTAAATATTAAATCTATATTTAAATGATCTCCAGTTTTTAAACAATATGATCCACCTGTTAAACATAGCCAAATAAAACTTAATCTAATTACATCTTGTCCCCATGGAACAGGTAATTTAAGTATAAACCTCATAATAACTTGATAAAATGTTGTAATAGAGAGCACTATTGTGCTCACTATCATTATCAATTGTATTATCTTGTCTAAAATTTTCATATTTCCCTCTTATTTTATAAAATCTCGAACTTCATCAACAAATTTTGGATCTACCATTTTTGCTACTTCATCTTGTTCATAGATGTCTTTTGTAACTTCCTTAAATGCATCTTTATTTACTTCAGTGACTATCATACCTGTTGATTTTAAATCGTCTAAATACTTAGCTTCATTATCAGCAACTATTTTTCTTTGTTCAATAGCAGATTCTTTAGCAGCGGTTTTGATATTTTCTTGTTGCTCTGGAGTTAATTTATCAAAAAAATCTTTATTCATTACATAGCTTATAGCACCATAAGTATGACCATCTAGTGAAAGATATTTTTGTACCTCATTAAACTTCATTGTGGCAATTGAAGCAACAGGATTTTCTTGTCCATCTACCATCCCTTGTTGTAATGCTGTATATAGTTCATTAAATGCTACTGGAACAGCTGATGCATTTAATGATTTCATCAATTCAAACCAAATTGGAGCTTCTTGCACACGAATAGAAAGACCCTTTAAATCTTCAGGATTGGATATTTCTAATTTTGAATTTGTAAAATGTCTAAAACCTAATTCTCCATAAGCTAAGTGTTTAAATCCAGCAGCTTCAAACTCTGGATCTAATTTTTCTGTGATTATTCCATCTAAAGCTTTATATGCTTGTTCAGAATTTTCAAATAAATAGGGTATTGTTAAAACTTGAATTTTTGGAACCCATGCTGGAAGTGTTCCATCCGATGTAACTATTGTCATAGGAATTGTTCCTAATTTTACACCTTCTGCAGCTTCTCTTTCTCCCCCAAGTTGAGAATTAGGATAAATGTTAACTATAAAATCTTCAGAACTTGATTCTAACTTTTCTTTAAACAAGTTTGCTGCAATTGTAGATTGATGTTCTTCATTTCCAGTTACAGCTATTTTAATTTCAACCTTATCTCCTTTTACCTCAGTAGTTGAAGTATTAGAAGCCTTTGTTTCCGTTTTTTGCTTATCATTACTACCACAAGCTGTCATTAACAATAGTCCTAATAAAATAATTCCTATTAACGTTTTTTTCATAAATATCCTCCTAATTTATCTAGCTACCTCTGGAATAATATTCACAGAATACTCAGTTGTAATTTTTCTACCTAATACATTATCAATTAACTCTAAATAAAACTTTTCTCCATATACATAATCATCTACCAATGGAACAGTTCCCGAAAAAATTATACAATCTTGAAGTTCGCCTACTCTATCACTTAATTCTTTTATAATTTCTTCTAATGATAAAATATCCGCCAAAGTTCCTTTTTGATAATATTTTCCATCATATTTAGAATTTAACTCTATCTCTTTAATATGATCTTTTATTTCATCATACTCCCAAATTCTTTTTGCAATAGGTTTTAAACTAACTTGTTTAGCTTTTGTTATAGATACAGACTCTAAATCTCTATCGGTATGATCACTTCCTAAACCTATGTAGAACTTTCCATCTTTTTTTAGAATTACATATTCACATTCTCCAGATGTTTTTTCTCCTACAAAATATAAATCGCTATTACTTGTTACAATTTCTTTTGATACCTCAAAAATTGTTGGAATTTTTGCCGGTGGCTCAACACCCAATTTTTCTTCCAATTCTTTTATATGTTCCATTATTTTTTCCATATTACTTCCAGAATAACCTATTACAAAAACCCTACTTGGATTTATATCTATAGGATACTCTCCACTTTTTGTTTCAACGCAAAACTGCATCACATTCCTCCTTATAATTTATATAATTCTTTTTTCCTATCCCTAAACACATTTATATTTTTTCTTATATCTTCTATTATTGATAAATCAATTACTCCAGTTTTTATTTCATTTTTAGTATCAGGAGTTATTACATATTCTCCCCAAGGATCTATTATCGCTGAATGTCCCCCAAAGTCTCCTGTACTATTTACGCAAACTACATACATTTGATTTTCTATAGCTCTAGCTCTATTTAACGTATCCCAATGTAGTTGTCGTTTTTGTGGCCAGGCTGCCGGTATAAATAATATTTGTATATCCTCTAGTGCATTCATCCTAGTCCATTCTACAAACCTTATATCATAACAAATACAAAGCCCACATTTTATCCCGTCTAATTCAAATGTGCATAATTTATCTCCAGATTGAAAAACTT
Source organism: Peptoniphilus sp. (assembly GCF_034090345.1). Taxonomy (GTDB): domain Bacteria; phylum Bacillota; class Clostridia; order Tissierellales; family Peptoniphilaceae; genus Peptoniphilus. The sequence goes on from NZ_JAXDSS010000093.1 coordinate 15,058, forward strand.
CATCCTCTCCTGATGGAGAAAACAAATGGACTTTATCATATGAATTTACTAAATTCCCTTTTCTGTCAAAAATATAAGATGTATTATATAAAGTATTATTTTTCTTTCTTGCAATACTACCTCCAACAATATTCACATTATTTATTATTGCAAAATCACTTAAAAATTTTTGCGTTCTTTTTCCGTCAATATCCGCTAAATCTAGAATATTTTTTGGAAAAAAAGAAGTATTCCACATTTCTGGTAAAACGATTACATCTGGGGTTGTTTTAATAGCTTTTTCAAGTTCACTCTTTATTAATTTAAAATTTTCATCCACATTTCCCAGAGTTAATGAGTTTTGAATAAGTGCTAATTTCATATAACTTCACCTCCTTGCATTTGGTATACCATATTTAACGGAAGTTTGTCAATAAATTTATTAAACGTTATCCTATTATTGTTTTTAATTTTAAAATTTATTTCTTCATATGTTTATTTATAATTTACTCTCATATTTTTAACTTTCTATTATTCTATATTTTAATCTTTATTTCTATTGACTATTTTTTAATTAAAGGATTGCTTTTATTATAAGTTTATTTGAAGATTTTTTAATAATCTACCTAAGAAATATATGTATAATCTAATTTCTACAGTCATTATATAAACACATTAAACTAACTAAATTAATCCAATTGCACTTAACTGCAATTTATAATATATTCAATACAGCTCAAGCAATAATCTATCTAAAAGTTCTAATTCTTAAAAATAAGCCCTTGGTAAACCGAGGGGCAAAGTGAATACATCCCCAGAAAAAATCTCCTGAGTTTTCTAATATTATTAAATTTTTAATGAATAGCATTATATCCGGACTGTTTGTTCCTGTTTTCTTATACATTTTATCTTGAAATAGTACTAATTTTTATATTCACACATGCAAATGTAAGAGTTGATTTTAATTCCATTTCTCAGACCTTTTATGTTTGTGTACTTAAAAGCATGGAATCCTTTGGCATTTCCAAATTATCTTTCTCCAGTTTCTTTTATTTGTTTGTATTCTTTTTCCCTTAATTCTGTATATAGTCTTCTGCTATATCTACATATCTTTGCCATATCTTTCTTGTGATTATTTTTTTGTGATTTTTACTTATTATGCACCTATATAATTTACATTTTTGGTTATTAACTTTATATATTGTAACCTTCTCTATCTGTTATACTATATGTCTAATATTTAGTTTCCCCGGCAGACATAATAATTACAATATTAGACATGTGCAAATTCTCTTTTGTAAACGGATTTTCTAATTTTTGTTTTACTTTTGAGATTGTATATGTTAATACTTATATTATTCCATTTTTCAGTAGTTTTTTTGCTATTGTTTAGTAGATGATCCCATGGTACTGATTATTCAATTGATATCATTTTAAATTGTTTTATTGTTTTTATTTGGCATTTTCCCACCACTTATATTATATATTATACTATTAAATGGCTTCTTTTACTGATTCTTAAGTAATAGAAAAATCACTAGAGTTTTATTTATCTAGTGACTTTGTCTATAGTCTATAATAAGATTTAAAAAACTTGCCATTTTACCTTCTATTATTTTTCTAAAGTAATTTTTTACACTTCATTAATAATTTCTTTTAATCTAATTACAGTTCTCTCTTTCCCTGACAAGGTACAAGTAAATAAGGTCAAATCCCATTCTGCATTTTCATTATTAATAAACAATTCAATATTAGTAGGATCTAATTTCTCAATGTTAATAACTTCAAAATTAAAAATATTTTTATTTACATCCAAAAACTCAACCCGATCTCCTTTATTCAGTGTATATAACTTTCCAAAATGACTTTTGTAATTATGTCCGGCTATTACCATATTTTTATCATATATTGAACCCCTATACCTGCACGGAGAAATTTTTAATCTGTCATAATCCCATTCTTCCATTACAGGTAATCTGGTATTTAATTTCTCAATTGATAATTCCCCTATATAATTATACTTTCCAATTTTTACTGCCGGCATTGAAATTCCATTTAAATTTCTATACACATCAGCATCATCAAGATATCTATTAGTTTTGTTCTCTATTTCATCTATTACTTCACTTGACTTTTCTCTTGCTGAATAATCCTCATAAATATTATAAAAAATTAATAATACAGCTATAAATAAGAAAATATACCCTATTACAAAATATTTATTTCTAAATTTATTTATTCTCATTTTTCTTATCAGACATCTTTCCTATTATAAAAAATACTGATGCTAAAATTAATAAAATAATCACCGGATACCATAGTTGTCCTGTTTGAGGAACTGTTTCTTCTATTATTTTAGATGGTTCTTCTTTTTTTAAATTTTCTTTCTTTGGATTTTCTTCTCTTGTTGAAGACTCTCCTTCAATATTAGATAATGTATTAAAAATCTTTATAAGTTCCCCATCTCTGTTAACTGTAACATAGTAATTTTTAGGTACATCTTTTTCAATTACATCATATGTGAAATTCGAAGATAAATCCTTCCATTCTATACTCCAGTTGTTAGCTTTACTTAATGTTTCTTCTTCAAATACCTGTCCGTTTCTCAATAGCTGAACATCTATACTATTAGGTCTATCACTACTATCACTATCATCCCAAATTTTATAGACAATTAATTTTATTTTTTTATCTATTTTGTTTTTTTCGTATTTTAAATCCATTAAAATTTCTCTATTACTATTTTCAGTAACTTCTAATAAAACAGGGGTTGGATAATATCTATAATCTTT
>NZ_JAXDSS010000061.1:0-2968 GCF_034090345.1 Peptoniphilus sp.
TTGTATCCTTTGGTGCCCAGAGCCGGAATCGAACCAGCGACACGAGGATTTTCAGTCCTCTGCTCTACCGACTGAGCTATCTGGGCAAAATGGTTTGGGTTATTATATTTAAAAAATATAATGGTGGGCCTTCGGGGACTCGAACCCAGGACCTACCGGTTATGAGCCGGGCGCTCTAACCAACTGAGCTAAAGGCCCAAACCATTGGCGGAGAAGGAGGGATTTGAACCCTCGCGGCCCTTTCGAACCCTACTCCCTTAGCAGGGGAGCCTCTTCAGCCACTTGAGTACTTCTCCAATCCATCTTAACGACGAATTACTTTAATTATTATAATAAACCTTTATCATCTTGTCAACACTTTTTGAAATTTTTTTAAATTCATCTTTTAGCTTTATTTAATTTGTAAAATCATATAAAACTTTTTACTTCACCTTAAATGTATATTTTTATTTTCATTTATCGACACAATTTTAACTTCATTGTTTTAATAAAATATACTCCTGAAGGCATAAAATCTCCTTCTTCTAGATTTGCTCCCAACACATGCTCTATGTATATTTTTTCATAATCCTTATAACTATCATTTTCACATAACTCGCTCCTAGAAATAAATTTAAAATTATTTCCTGTACTTCTTACAGAAAAAATTATAGGACTTTCTTTTTTCAATAATATTACTTCTTGCATATGTGCATCAAAGTCTTTGTTAAAAGTAGATTTTGATTCCAATTTATCGTTTAAAAAATAGTTAGGTTTTAATTCATCTTTCTTGGCATGAAAGAACACATAAATTATTAGAAAAAAATACCACTATAATTTTAAGTAAAGCTTTAACTGATTTTTTAAACTTACCACTATTCATACTCAACTCATCCTGTTTATATAAATAAAGAATTATGTTTAACTATAGTTAAACATAAAAATATGTTAAAGACTTACAGTTATTTTATCTCATCTTATAATTTAGATAATTAATCTTTTATTATTGTGCCTTCTCCATCAGGATTATTTGTATTTAAAATTCTTATAGTTATATTCTTATTTTTTACAGGTTCTATAGCATCTCTTTGATATACTTGTGCTCCTGAGTCAATTATATCTGTCAATTCTTTATAGTTCATACTTTTAATAATTTTAGCATCCGCATTAATTCTTGGATCGTCAGTCATTACACCATTCACATCAGTCCAATTTTCATATATTTCTGAATCTAATGCGCTCGCTATTATAGATCCTGTATAATCTGATCCACCTCTTTTAAATGTCCTTATATTTCCCAATTCATCGCTTCCATAATATCCTGGTACAACGACTTTAGACTTAGATTTGATTATATTTGATATTTTTTCATAACTTTTTTCAAGATTTACATTATCTTCTTCACCAAATATGATAAGGTCTTTTGCATCTATAAACTCATAATTCAAATAATTAGCCATTATTTTTGCATTTAGGTATTCTCCTCTACTTACTATAAAATCTTTTGATGTAGAGCTTTCTATAGCTTTAAATACAACATCAATTTCAGGAGTACATCTCTCTTCTATCCCCAAATCTTTTGCAATTCCATAAAAACGAGTTTTCAACTCAGATAAGTTTTCATTTAAATCATCATTCTTTTTTAATAACTCAATTTCCAATTTCTTAATTAGCTTTTCAATATCTTTTGTTTCTGTATTTAACTCAGCAACATTTATTAATCTATCAGTAACTTTTACATCTTTGCTATATCTTTTCCCGGGTGCTGAAACAACTACAACATCACTCTCGCTTTTAGATGTGATTATATTTTTAACTTTTGAAAATTGTTTTGCATTACTTAGTGAAGAACCTCCAAATTTAGCAACTTTTTTATTCTTAATTTCTTCAATATTGTAAGGTGTTTCTTGATATACACAATAGTTCAGCCAATTAGAAAAAAATAAATTTCCAGCTGACCTCCAAGTTACTTTTATCCCCTTTGATATATCATTTTCTTTATAATAATTTACAGGCATATCAATTTTTATATTTTTATCTAAATCTCTTCTATACTCATTATTTAAAGTCTCTTTGTCATATTCCCAATGACCAAAGTTAAATATAAACCTATGATCTTCGCTCGCTATAAGTCCTACTCCTGTATCTTCTCTCTCAGCTAAAATATTTAGTTCTTCTATATCTTTTAACTGCTCAGATTTTACATAAGTGTATCTTGATGTTGGAACGCTAAATTCATCATCAAATCCTTTTAATATTTTATCGTCTTTTTTCTTTTCAAACTCAAACACTCCAAAGATCTTATTTTCTGACAAATTATGTTCTACGTTATAATAATGATATAGTGCAGCTTGTGCTGACCAACATATAAACATAGTTGAAAATACATTTTCTTTTGCATAGTCCAAAATTTCTTTTAATTCATCCCAATATATAATCTTTTCATATTCTAACTTTTCAACAGGTGCTCCTGTTATAATCATTGCATCATATTTTTCATGTTTTATTTCATTAAATGTCTTATAAAACTTATTCAAATGTTCAGCTTCTATATTTTTAGGCTCGTAAGATCCCATTCTTATTAAATTTATATTGATTTGTAGAGATGTGTTAGAAAGCATTTTTATAAATTGCAACTCAGTTTCTCTCTTCTTAGGCATGAGATTTACAATAGCCACTTTCAAAGGTCTTATATCTTGACTAGACGCTCTTTGTTCGTCCATTGTAAATATTCTCTCTCTTTTTAACGTTTCTTCTCCAATTAAATTTTTAGGTATTATTAATGGCATCTTATCCTCCAAAACTTGTAATCTAATTTATTATTTAGTTACATCTCCAATTTTAAAACAAAAAAGAGCCCTCGTATAAGGACGAAAGCTCGTGTTACCACCTTAATTTTTCACTAGCTTGCACTAATGAACTCAATAGGTATCTATCAATACCCTCTGCTGTAACGGGCAATCCCGTACTCGCCTAACTTTAGCTTAGC
>NZ_JAXDSS010000029.1:0-4878 GCF_034090345.1 Peptoniphilus sp.
TGTAATAGAAACTAATGAAAGATTTTTAAAGCATGTTTTCAAGGAAATGATTGGAGTTGATATAAGTTTACCACTTAAAAGAATGAGCTATAGAGAAGCAATGGATAGATTTGGAGTAGATAAACCAGATTTAAGATTTGGACTAGAACTTGTGGATGTTAAAGAAGAAGTTAGAAATTCAGGCTTTAAAGTTTTTGAATCTCAAGTAGAAACTGGTTCAATCAGAGGCATTAACATTAAAGATGGAGCTGCTCAATATTCAAGAAAACAAATTTCAAAGCTTGAAGAATTCGTTAAAACTTATGGGGCTAAAGGATTAGCTTGGATAAAACTTGAAAATGGAGAAATATCTTCTCCTATTGCAAAATTTATAAGTGAAGATACATTAAATTCTTTAATAGAAAAACTTAAAGGAGAAGATGGAGACTTATTAGTTTTTGTAGCAGATGAAGAAGATGTTGTATTTGATAGTTTGGGAAATCTTCGTAACAAGGTTGCAAGAGACATGGATTTAATAAAACCTAATTCATATGAACTATTATGGATTACTGAATTCCCTCTTTTCGAATATGATAAAGAAGAAGAGAGATACGTAGCTAAGCATCATCCTTTCACTGCACCAATGGATGAAGATATAGAAAAATTGGAGTCAGACCCTAAAAATTGTAGAGCTAAAGCATATGATATTGTAATAAATGGAGACGAAATGGGTGGTGGAAGTATTAGAATAAATGACCCACAAATCCAAGAAAAAATGTTTAATGCATTAGGTTTTACAAGTGAAGAAGCTGAAGAAAAATTTGGATTCTTAATTGATGCGTTTAAGTATGGAGCTCCACCTCATGGAGGAATAGCTTATGGTCTTGACAGATTAATTATGTTATTCACAGACTCATCAAATATAAGGGATGTAATAGCTTTTCCAAAGACTCAATCAGCTACAGACTTATTGACAGGAGCACCAGCAGCTGTATCTGAAAAACAACTTCAAGAGGTTCATGTAAAGGTAATAGACTGACATTTTAGGAGGTGTTGGAATTGAAAAATTCAGGCATTGTGATAAATGTTGACGGAGATTACTTAGATATAGTTAGTGTTAGAGAAAGTGCCTGCGGGGGAAGTTGTGAAAGCTGTGGTGCACATTGTGAATCAAAGGCTGAAACTCTCAGATTATTAAATACAATAGAAGCTGAAGTTGGAGATAGGGTAGAATTAGAAATCAATTCGTCTAAAGTTTTAGGGTATATTGGTTTAGTATATGGAGTTCCGCTCATTATATTTATAATTAGTGTTATTACATCTTTTGCAATTCTAGGAGAAGCAAATCAAATTTGGTGTTTTTTAATAGGTTTGATATCTATAGCAATTAGCTATTCTGTAATAAGAAAAATAGATGGAAGTTTAAAAAATACTAATTCTGAGATAAAAATAAGGAAGATTAGTTATGAGTAAAAAAAAATCATTTCAGACTCTATTGAATTTTTCCATAATATTTTTAATAGCTGCTAGTGTGATTTTTGGTTATTCTAAAATGAAATACAGTAGTTATTTGTCAGAATTAAATAATTTAGAGTCTCTAAAAAAAGAATTACAAAGTATCAAAGAAGAGATAAAGCTAAATTCAGAACTAGTTAAGACAAAAGAGAAAGAATTAAATGATAAATCAATAGAATTTTTAACTATTTATGGTTTTGATTATCTAAAAGAAGATGATGAATTAGTCCAAGAAGAAGTAAAAAGATTAGTAGATGAAAATAACAAGATAAAAAATGACTTAAGAGAGGAGCTAAAAAAATATATCCATTATTTTGACGGCTCATATTATGAGGCAGAAGATTACACAGGTTTAGTTGCTCAAATGTTGTCATTAGATAGTAGAGAAACTAGCGAGCAATTAAAAACTGATTTATATTCTAATTTAGCTATTGATAATTTTATAAAAGAAGCAAAGAAGAGTGGGACAATATCATATTTAAATTCTTTAAATAATGAGTCTAAATTTAATAATATACTACTTTTTTTGACAACAATGTATTCAGATAATTTGTATGAAATTTCTCATGATTTAACTGATATGCCGGATAATTTAAATTCTTTATATAACAATATTTTAGCAACACATCAACTATACAAGACTTTAGAAGACTTTAGTTTTAATACAGGAACTTTGACTAGCGCAAATTTGAATGAGCTTGTATATAAAACGGAAGATTTAGTTAAAAAATATTACGGAAATCAAGCAGTAATAGAAAAATTGACGGGTGAAACTTATGAAAAGTCTGAGTAGTACTTCAAAAAAAATATTAAGTATTTTGTTTATATCGTCTGGATGTATATTACTATTTTTTGCAAAAGAAAATTTTAAACTTGTAAATACAAATATATCAGTAGAAAATGCTAAGTATAAAACTGACATTTTAAAGATTAAAAAAGAAAATAATAAATCTAAAGATGATATATCTGACTTGGAGAAAAAATTAAATAAAATTAGCAATAGAAGAAAGACTATGGAAAATTTAGTTTCAGAATATGACTATGAAACTAATAAATATGATGATTATATATCATATCCTATGGCTTTAGACTATAATGTATTAAACATTAAAAAACTCGAAGCTCAGGATAAAGACAATATAATAAATTCTTTTTATTTTAATGATAAGGTTAGAGATTTAGAAAGTGCAAAATCAAACTTATTAATTTCTAGTATATTACAAAATGATTATCTTATAAGAGAAGTGAATTATAATCTTCTTAGAAGTAATTTTGAAGCTTATAAATATAATGGAATTTTAAAATACTACAACACTACAACAAATTATTTTTTGAAAAGTAAAGTACAAATAGAGTCAAAAGATAGACTTATGAGTTTGTATCAAAATATGATAGTTTTAAAAAATTTAGGGCTCGAAATGTTGGATCATTTGACTTTTGTAGATATATCTGACCAAAAGGAAATAGATTTACAAAATATAAGAAAACAAATGAATAATTCAAATTCATTTAATTACTCAATTCCTCAAAAATTTACAGAATCATATTACAATAAACTATTGTTCGGAACCGATGTTTACTGCGTTGTGAATTCTTACTCAAAATATGTAAATATTAAAGAAAAGAAGATAGATAATGGAAAAATAAAAATTATGCAGGATTTTAGAGGAAGGATACACTTAATATCTGAATTAAAATCAAATCAAATTATGAATTATTATTATGATACTTCGGGGAAAGTCTATAAAGTTGTAAATTTTTCTGATGGAATAGAGACGATTGATTTTAATAAAACATCTGGGATTTTAGAACGTTCAGTAAAATTATATAAATATGCAAAATAATACAGAGTGATATAACCCATCCAAAATAGACAGTCTAATTAAAATTAGTGTAAATATTTTGGATGGAGTTTTTTGAGCATAAAGCATAAATATATCATATAAAGAAAAAAGGAAGAAAATTTCGGAAAATTAAAAGAAAAGAAATGCGATGTCAAATTAAGTAGACATCACATTCTTAGTAAATTACAGTGTTTTAAAAACCTTAAACATTAAATTTAAAGTGTATAATATAACACTGATAATATCTATGTTTAAAGAGTATTTGTGCAATATGTTGTGCAACACAATTAAAAAATATCAATGGTTGCTGCTTGTTGCCTTTTATATTCTATTAAGGCATCTGAGTAAATATCAAGTGTTGTTGATATTTTAGCGTGACCTAGCATATTTGACAAGGCTTTTATGTTGCAGTTGTTTTCTATCATTCTTGTTGCGTAAGTATGTCGCAAAGAATGAGGGTTGATTTTTCGTATATTAGCTTCTATACACAATTTATGCAAATATCTTCTTGCATTAGCTGTTGTTCTAAAATTTAATGTCCTGGAAAAGAAAACTAAATTTAATAAGTTAAATTCATTATTATTTTTTTGTCTTTCTAAAAGGATGTCATAAGCTTTTTGGTTTAGAGGAATTGTTCTTAATCCGGCATCAGTTTTTGGATATTCTTTAAATTCAGGATTGCCTCTAATTTCTATCATTATTTTTTTTATGGTAATTTCTTTTTTAGTCATGTCTACCATATCCCATGTAAGTCCAGCAGCTTCTCCAATTCTTAATCCAGTGGCCAACATAAATACAAAGAAATTAGCATATTCTTCCTCTTCACAACGTTTAATAAATTTTTTTTGTTCATCAATGGTAAGCGCTATTATTTTTTCTTTGTGTCGACCTAAAGGCAATTCAACACCTATACAAGGATTTTCTTTTATTAATTTTATTTCTATAGCTTTTTTCATTGATTGTTTAAGTTTAGTGTGAACTTGCTCTATTGTTGATTTAGAATATTTTTGATTTGCAAACATATTATTATAAGCTATTTGAATGTCTAGAGTGGTTAAATCCCTTAATGGAATGTCTCCTAAAGATTTATCTAGGAAATCACGTATAAGCCTTTCATAGACATTGTAAGTTGTTTGTGTAACTGAATTCTTTTTATAGGTTTCTAGCCATTCTGATAGCCACTGAGAGACTGAATAATAATTTGTATCTAGGCTAAGCCCCTCATATTCTTTTTTTATTTCATAAAGTTTATCTCTAACTTCTTTTTTGGTTTTTCCTGTAGCTGACTTTCTTACTATTTTGCCAAATCTATCAAATCCTATAGAAATTTGACCTCTCCAGCCATCAAGGTACTTATAATATGTTCCTTCTCCGTTAGAATTTTTCATTTTAACCTCCTAAATTATTGTTTTTAAAATAATGATTTAAGTTATATTCTTCAATGCCAGTCAAAAAAGATATTTGTTTTATACTTAAGCCAGCGAAAGAGGATATATCATATTTTTTTAATATCATTGAAGTAGCAAAGAAATTAGCTTCA
>NZ_JAXDSS010000094.1:0-4372 GCF_034090345.1 Peptoniphilus sp.
GCATTATAGATAAATGCCCAAAATAAATTTTGCTTTATGTTTCTTATAACAGCTTTGCTAAGTCCTATTGCAGACGGCACATCTAATAAATTACTTCTCATTAAAACTACATCGGCTGACTCTATGGCAACTTCTGTGCCGGCTCCAATTGCAATTCCAACATCTGCCCTTGCTAAAGCCGGAGCATCATTTATTCCATCTCCAACCATTACAACTTTTCCTTTTTTTTGAAACTCTCTGACAGCTTCTTCTTTATCTTCCGGCAAAACTTCTGCAACAAAATCACTTAAACCAACTTGCTCAGCAATTGCCTTTGCAGTTTTCTTGTTGTCTCCGGTTATCATAACAGTTGCTATTCCCATTTCTTTTAAATGGGACAGAGCCTGTTTTGAACTTTCTTTTATTGTATCTGCAACGGCTATTATTCCCAATATTTTATTTTCTTTTGAAAAATACATTGGAGTCTTACCTTCATTTGAAAATTTTTCTTCTTCACAAACAACTTTTTCTAACTCAAGTCCAAGTTCTTGCATTAATTTTGCATTCCCTGCATATATTTTAACACCATTGCATACAGCTGACATGCCCCTGCCCGGAATTAATTCGTATCCATCAGCTTTAAAAATTTCAATATTTCTCTCTCGCGCATTATTTACAATCGCTTCTGCCAACGGGTGTGAAGAAAGACTTTCTAGCGAAGCTGCTATTGATATTAATTCTTCTTCACTATCTTCGTAAGATATTATATCAGTTACTTTCGGTTTTCCCTCTGTTATAGTACCGGTCTTATCAAATACAACAGTTTTTACTGAATGTAAAATTTCAAGAGCCTCTGCAGATTTTATTAAAATTCCATTTTCAGCACCTTTACCAGTTCCTACCATAATTGCAGTTGGCGTTGCTAATCCTAGAGCACATGGACAAGATATTACCAAAACCGATATTCCTACTCCCAATGCAAACTCAAAATCTCGCATCAAAACAAACCAAACTACCATTGATAACAATGAAATCAGCATTACTATAGGAACGAATATACCACTTATTTTATCTGCTAACTTAGCTATCGGGGCTTTAGACGATGTAGCATCTTCCACAAGCTTTATTATCTTTGCCAAAGCTGTGTCATCTCCCACACGATTGGCTTCTAATTTGAAAAATCCCGTAGTATTTAAAGTTCCCGAAGTTACAGTGTCTCCTACTGATTTCATAACCGGAATACTCTCCCCAGTTATTGCCGATTCATCAACACTTCCATATCCTTCCACAACAACACCGTCAACCGGAATGGCATCTCCAACTTTTATAATTACTATATCTCCAATGACTATATCTTCAACAGCAACTTCCCCTTCAACACCATTTCTATTTATCAAAGCTGTTTTGGGCATCAAATTTACCAATTTCTTTATTGCATCGGATGTTTTATCCTTTGCCCTTGCTTCAAAAAATTTTCCAAGTGTAATTAGAGTAAGGATCATCCCGGCTGACTCAAAATACAAATGCATCATAAAATGATGTGCTGCTGTCATATCTCCAGCACCCAATGCAATTCCTATTTTATAAATTGAATAAATTCCATATGCTATGGCAGCTCCTGAACCCATCGCAATCAATGAATCCATATTAGGAGACAATCTATACATATTTTTGAAACCGTTTATAAAATATTTTCTATTTACAAAAACAATTGGTATCACTATCAAAAATTGAGTAAATGCAAATGTGATAGAATTTTCAACTCCGGTTAAAATTTTTGGAATAGGCATTCCCCACATTTCTCCCATTGCTATATAAAAAAGAGGAATTGTAAAAATTAATGATATAATCAATCTATCTTTTATTTCTTTTAGCTCATCACTTCCTCTAATTTCGGATTTTTCTACTTTAGAATTTCCCTTTACAGTTGCTCCAAATCCCGTATCTTCTACAACTTTTATTATATCTTTATCAGTTATATTATCTTTATAATCTACCGACATAGAATTGGTCAAAAGATTTACACTTACTTTTTCCACTCCATCCATTTTTGAAATTTTCTTTTCTAATCTAGTAGAACAAGCTGCACAACTCATCCCAGTAACATCAAAACTTTGTTTCATCTCTACCACCCTTGACACATATTATTTTTAAATTTATTATATATCTACAGTTTCTTATTAACAAGAATGTACATTTTTGTATCATACTATCTAAAAAGATACTAAGGAGCGAATTATGAAATCTAAAAATGATATGACAGTAGATTGTCCTGTTTCTACAACAATCTCTTTGATTGGCGGAAAATATAAAGCGCTTATATTATGGCACTTAACCGGAAAAACTCTGCGCTATTCTGAATTAAAAACTCTAATAGAACAAGCAACTCCTAAAATGCTCACTCAACAACTCAGAGAACTTGAAGATAATATGCTCATTCACAGAGAAGTATATCCTGTTGTTCCACCTAAAGTTGAATATTCTCTCACAGAGCTTGGCGAAAGTCTACTTCCAATTTTAAATGCAATGTATGATTGGGGGAGTGATTTTATGGAATCTAAGGGTAAGCACCCTTGTTGTAATATGAAAAAATAGAAGATTATATTTACAGTCATTATAAACAAAAATCGTAGAGCAATTAACTCTACGACTTTTTTATTTTATTTACATTATTGATTGAGCAGCTGTAATTATAGCTAAAGAATAAACTTCATCTTCATTACATCCTCTTGATAAATCATTTACTGGTGCGTTTAGACCTTGTAAAATTGGTCCTACAGCTTCAAATCCACCAAATCTTTGGATTAATTTATATCCGATATTTCCTGCTTCAAGTGAAGGGAAAATAAATACATTTGCATGTCCTGCAACTTCTGATCTTGGTGCCTTTTTAGCTGCAACTTCAGGTACGAATGCTGCGTCAAATTGAAGATCGCCATCTACTACAAGCTCAGGGTCCATTTCTTTTGCAAGTGCTGTTGCATTTGCAACTTTGTCCACAAGTTCGTGTGATGCTGAACCCAATGTTGAGAATGAAAGCATAGCAACTTTAGGGTCCATTCCAAAAGCTTTAGCTGTTCTTCCTGTTATAACTGCAACTTCAGCTAATGATTCTGCATCATGCTCAATGTTTATTGCGCAGTCTGCAGCTATATACATTTCTTCTCCCTTTAATAGGATAAATGCTCCTGAAGTTCTCTTGAATCCTTCTTGAGTCTTTATTATTTGAAGAGCAGGTTTTACTGTTTCACCTGTAGTGTGTACAGCACCTGATACAAGTCCATCTGCTTTTTTTGTATACACAAGCATTGTTCCAAAATAGTTAACGTCTTTTAATAAATTTGTCGCTCTGACATCATCAAGTTTTCCCTTACGTCTTTCAAGAAGAGCTTCTTTAAGTTCATCTATTTCTGCATATTCAGCTGGGTCTATAAAGTTTAACTCATCTAAATTAACATTTAATTTCTTAGCTGTAGCTTCAACTTCTTGTCTATCTCCAAGAACTATAGGATTTAATATTTTTTCATCTTTTAGTCTCTTAACCGCTCCAAGAATTCTCTCGTCTTCACCTTCCGGAAAAACTATTGTAGGACATTTTTCACTTACTTTAATTTTTAGTTGATCAATTAAATACATATTAATCCTCCCTTTTTATTCAATACTACTATACCACATCTATTGTATATTTGCATTTTTTCTATTGTTCCCCTTTATAATTAAAATCAAAAATATAAAAATCTTTAAGATTTCTAACATTTAGCAAACTAAATTGATTTATTTCAATTTTCAAGTTATCATATTAAACAAGAATACCCTTTCCTAAAAAAATATTTTCGGTAGATATTTAAATCTACTTTTGAAAATTAAAGGTGGAATTTATGAAAAAATATACAATTTTATTGGCTCTGTCTCTTTTGCTAGTTGGTGCTGGTAATAAACCTCGTTATTCCGATATTGAAAACCACTGGGCTAAAGATTACATAGAAAAAATGTCTGACTCAAAACTTCTTTTGGGCTATACGAATGGAACTTTTAAACCAAATAATAATATTTTAAATGTTGAAACTTACTCTATAATAAATAGAATTTTTAAATTCAATAACTATACATCGGAAAAAATTAATTCAAATTTAGAGAACCATAAAAATAAATGGTACTATGACGAACTACTTGCTGCTGAATCCGGCGGATATGTTAGTTTTGACAAACCGTTTGACTCTCAACACATTACTCGTATAGAAGTTTGCAGTATACTAAGCTCTCTTTATCAACTAAGTTCTGACGAAAAAACTCACTTTAGTGACTTAGATAAGTTAACTCAAAAAGAAATTGTTGCTGTAAATTCTCTTGCCAAAGATGGAATCATAAATGGTTTTGGAGACAACACTTTTAG
>NZ_JAXDSS010000071.1:0-3950 GCF_034090345.1 Peptoniphilus sp.
CAGTTTTTGAACTGTTTTTTTCTTCAGTAGCTTTGTCTTTAGCACATGCTGTTAAAAATAAAAGACATATACATAAAAATAAAGCTGACTTTTTAAAATAATTTTTCAAAATAATTCCTCCTAAACGAAAAGTTTTTACAAACTATACGCTAACATAAAACGTTTCCATTGTCAATAATTCACAATATTTGTTCAAAAGTTATAAAAAATATAAAAAACAAATAAAAATTTTTGAAAAATTAAGTCCTGTCAGCTATTTTCCTTGACTTGAAGCGATAAGTACAATATAATTTAATGATTGAAAAGAAAGGGGTGAAGTCATGAAGAGAACTTTCCAACCAAAGAACAGAGCAAGAAAAAGAGAACATGGTTTTAGAGCAAGAATGAGAACTAAATCAGGAAGAAGAGTATTAAGTGCAAGAAGAAGAAAAGGTAGAAAAGTACTTTCAGCGTAAGTTGAATATAAAGGATTGTTATTTAAAAAAGAATAGAGATTTTCAGAGAGTATATTCTAAGAAGAGAACAGATGGAAATAAGACTTTCACGCTCTTTTATAAGAAGAATGGTTTAGAACACAAGAGAATAGGTTTTGTAATAACCAAGAAAGTCGCCAAAGCTGTTTGGAGAAATAAGATAAAGAGAAGGCTTAGAGAAATATACAGAGCTAATTTTGATGCTTTAAAAGATGGATATGACTATGTATTCATTGTAAAACATCAAGCTGTAGAACTGGAATATAAAGATTTAGAAAAGTCATTTCTTCATCTTGCAAAGAGGTTTGAAAAGAATGGTAAAAATAGCAAAGTTGTTAATTAGATTTTATCAAAACTATATTTCTAAATATATACTCGTGGGAAGTCATTGTAGATTTACTCCCACTTGTTCTGAATATGCCTATCAAGCCTATGATAAATATGGATTTTTTAAGGGAACTTACTTAGCGGTGAGAAGAATTTTAAAATGTCATCCATTTCATAAAGGCGGATACGATCCTTTAGTATAAGGAGGCAAGATGACCTACATTAGTAGTATCTTGGGAAGATTTCTAAAGCTTATATATGATGTATTAGCAGGTGTCTTCCCGCAAGAACCGGCGAGTATTTCTTTTTATGCACTAGCTATAATTATTGCAACAATAATTATAAAGGCAGTTGTATTACCGGTTAATATTCACATGATGAAAAGTCAAAAGAAGATGGCTGAGTTACAACCTGAAATACAAAAGTTACAAAAGAAATATAAGAACGATCCACAGACACTTGCTGTAAAACAACAACAACTGTATAAAGATGCAAATTATAACGCACTTTCAGGTTGTCTACCTATGATTATTCAATTAGTAATCTTAATGGCATTCTATAGAGTGTTTATGTATCCGGAGAAATTTGCTTTCACTGATAAAGTAATGTTTGAAAGTATGAATAAAAATTTCTTTTATCTGAAAACTTTATCTTCGACAGATAAAACTATGATATTACCATTAATAGCAGCATTTACAACTTTCCTTACTTCATTTTTAGCAAGCAAGAGTCCTGCAAATGCAGCAGCTAATAATCCAAAAGCTCAATCAATGAATACATCAATGATGGTAGTTATGCCTATAATGATTTTTATGATGGGAAGAAATTTCCAATCAGCACTTACTTTATATTGGACTGTAAGTAATATATTTTCAGCAGTACAACAATATATAACAAATAAAGTTATAGCGCATGAAGTGGCGGAGGAAATTAAATGAATTATGTAATCAAAACAGCAAAAACTGTAGATGAAGCCGTAAGTCAGGCTCTAATAGAATTGAATATAAACAGAGAAGATGCTCAAATAGAAGTAATTGAAGAATCTTCAAAAGGTCTTTTTGGACTAATAGGTTCTAAAAATGCAACAGTAAAAGTTTCTAAGATAGAAGCTACAGAAGACATCTTAAAAGAAATATTCACCGAATCAGAGAAGAGCCAACCAACAGATGAATTTGAAAACAAAGTATCGACTGAAGAAATTACAACTTCAATACAAGAAGCAGAAGATAGTACTGATAAAAAATCAGCAATTTCTGGAGAAATAGAAGAAATCAGTCGAGAATTTTTAGATAAGGTACTTAATTCACTTGGAATTGAAACAGATTTAGACATAAACTTTGAAAACAACGTCTTAAAAGTTGAAATAAAAGGTGATGAAGAAAAATTAGGTATAGTGATCGGCAAAAGAGGTGTAACTCTTGACTCAATACAATACTTATTAAGTCTTATCGTAAATAAAAATACAGATGAATACGTGAGAGTTCAACTTGATTCAAGTGGCTATAGACAAAAGAGAGAAGACACTCTTAAAGATTTAGCTCAAAAGATGGCATCCAAAGTCTTAAAGACCGGTAGAAATATCAAACTTGAACCAATGAATGCACACGAAAGAAAAATCATCCATGAAGCACTACAAGAGTATGAAGGAGTAATTACACATTCAGAAGGTAAAGACCCTTATAGAAAAGTAGTAATTCAAAAAGAAAGAAAATATTAAAAGTAGTCCCCAAAGCTTAGGCTAAGGGGATTTTTATATGTCTGTTAAATATGTTATCTTCAACTCACCTTTGCACTTGCTACATCTAACCTTGTCTTTATACTTGCTTTCTAATAGTTTTATAACTTTTCCCTTTTTAAAGTATTTGTATTCAAGACCACAATTTTTGCATATGACAATGTATTTAGGTGTGCCGGTGGTTTCTGAAATGTCGCCAAGCCTTGTGATATTGTATCCATATTTTGAATTTACTTTTTCAGCCATAGCTTTCCATTTTTTGCCGTGGTTAAAACAGCCTTCAACTGTGTGTAAGACTTCGTGAGCGATTGTATTTTTTAGAGCTTGTTCATTTGAAATATATTTTGTAATTCTAATTTCAAAGTCATAATTTCCATCTTTTATTTTGTTACAAGTTCCAAGCAATGTCTTATTTGATGTGAGTTTTACGCTTGGGTTAATTTTACCAACTTGTATACTAAGTTGCTCGATTTCAGATTTTACTTTTAATAGAGTTTCATCTGCGATTTTTTGAGTAATATACATAAATTACCTCTTTATTCATTATTTATGTATTATATCAAAAAAAGAAGTCAGCTGTTGATTAGCTAACTTCTAACAATAATTTATTCTTCAATTTTGTCGATAAAGAACATTTTGATAGCAGATATAACTTGAAGTATGAAGATAAATAATACTACGAATCCACCTGCTGCTGCAAGAGCTTTTACACCTGCAACTCCTTGTTCTCCTCCACCAAATGCAGCCATAATAATTGCAATAACACCAATTGTAGCACCCCAAAGAACTTTAAGTCTTCCTGGAGCTTCTGCTCCGATTGGAATATCTTTAATACACATAGAAGCTATATTATTAGCTGTGGCATCAGCAGAGGTTATAAATGAAATCAATATTATAAATAGATTTACAGGAACCAAAATTGCTGCTAAAGGAAGATGTTTCATAAATTCAAATAGACCCATTACAGCATTTGAATTTTGAATAATTCCTATAAGGTCAGCTTGACCTGTAAGTTGCATATTGATAGCTGTGTTTCCCCATACTCCAAACCAAATAATACCGAATACTGATGGTAAGATAAGGTTTACTATTAAACATTCTCTTATTGTTCTTCCATAAGAAATTTGCCCTAAGAATATACCTGTAACAGGAGCATATCCAACCCAGAATGCAAAGTCAAAAAGTGTCCAAGAACGAACCAAAGGTGCTCCACCTATATCTATAGGGTCAAGTCCCCATAACCAGAAGTTATGTAGCCATTCAGCCATACCTGCACTTGTGTTTCTAAGAATGAATAGCGTAGGTCCTGTAACTAGTAGTAATATTAAAACACCATAGTAGAAATAAGCATTTATATCGGCTAATTTTTTTAGACCTTTATCAAGTCCAACGTATGATGAAAGTGTGAACATAGC
>NZ_JAXDSS010000095.1:0-6876 GCF_034090345.1 Peptoniphilus sp.
CTTGATTGTATTTCTCTTAAAATAAATGTCTGTATAGAATCTATTATTATAAAATCCGGGTCTATTCTATCTATTTCTTCTAGACAATAATCCATAACATTAGTTGAATAGACAAACAAATTTTGTGATATATTTGCTAAAATTCTATCGGCTCTGCTTCTTATTTGAGATTCCGATTCTTCTCCTGAAGCGTATAATATTTTAAATCCCTTAGTTGCCAAATCATTAGCAACTTGAAGTAATAATGTAGATTTACCTGCACCCGGTTTTGCCGTTATTATTGAGATGGAATCTCTTACGATCCCACCTCCCATAACTCTGTTAAATTCTTCTATCTCAGTTTGTACTCTTTCAGAACCTTTTACTTGAACTTCTCCAAGTGGACGTGCATTTTCTTTATTTTCTAATAACTTAGATGATTTTGGACTTTCATCAACTTCTATTAGCGTATTCCACTCTCCACATCCTGGGCACTTTCCAAAAAATCCATTTGATGTATAGCCACAATTACTACACTTGTAGGATGTCTTTTTCTTCATCTCTCTTTGCCTCTTTAAGTTTTTTAACAGTTACTTTCCTATTGTAGTCAACTTTTATTGAATCTCCCTTAGCAAATTCTCCTTGAAGCAATTTTTCTGCAAGAATATCTTCTATGTTGCTTCTGATAGCTCTTTCAAGAGGACGAGCTCCAAACTCTGGGTCATATCCTTCTTTTGCAATATGTGTTGCAAGTTTATTAGTAAATTCTGCCTTTATATCCATTTCAGCAAATCTTTGTTTTAACTTATCAAGCATTGTCTTCACAATTTCTGTAATTTGTTTTAAATCTAATTCTCTAAATACTATGACTTCATCCAACCTATTTAAAAATTCAGGTTTAAAAGTTTGCTTCATTGCTTCTTTTACAATTTTAACCATATTTTCGTATTCTTCTTTAGATTTATCTCCTGTAGAGAATCCCATTGAGCTTTTATTTCTAAGCCTTGATGCTCCAACATTTGAAGTCATTATGATAACTGTATCTTTAAAACTTACAGTCCTTCCTTTAGAATCTGTTAGACGGCCTTCATCAAGAATTTGTAACAGTATGTTAAATACATCTGGATGAGCTTTTTCAATTTCATCAAACAACACTACGGTATATGGATTACTTCTAACAGCATCAGTTAATTGTCCGCCTTCATCATATCCAACATACCCCGGAGGTGAACCAACTAACTTGGCAACAGTATGCTTTTCCATATACTCAGACATATCTATTCTCAAAAGATTGTCTTCTGAACCAAACAACTCATTAGACAAACTCTTTGCAAGATATGTTTTTCCAACACCAGTAGGACCTACGAAGATAAAACTTCCTATAGGTTTATTAGGGTCTTTTAAACCAATTCTAGCTCTCTTTATAGCTTTTGATACTGAATTTATAGCTTCATCTTGTCCCTTTACTCTAGATTTTAAATTGACATCTAAATCTATTAATTTTTTATTTTCTTCTTGTGTCATCTTAGTAACTGGCACTTTACTCCATTCAGAGACTATTATTGCAATATCTTCTTTGCTTATTTCAGGTTTGTCTTCAGATTTTTTCTCTTCATTCTCTCTATCTTCAAACTCTTTTCTAAGACGTCTTTCTTCATCTCTCAATTGAGCTGCTAATTCAAATTTCTGTTCTTCTACTGCTCTATTCTTTTCAATATCCAACTCTTTTAATTTATCTTCAAATTCTTTTACATATTTTGGAGTCTTATACAATTGAATTTTAAGTTTTGAAGCAGCTTCATCTATTAAGTCAATTGCCTTATCAGGTAAAAATCTGTCCGTTAAATATCTATTTGATAATTTAACCGCACTCTCTATTACATCATCCGGTATAGTCACATTGTGATGTTCTTCATATTTTTCTTTAAGTCCAATTATTATGTCAATTGAGTCTTCTACTGAAGGTTCTTTTACGCTGATTGGCATAAGTCTTCTTTCAAAAGCTGTATCTTTTTCAATATGCTTTCTATATTCATTTATTGTAGTAGCTCCAATTATTTGTAGCTCACCTTTCGTCAACATAGGTTTTAAGATGTTTGACGCATCCATAGCTCCTTCAACCGCTCCTGCCCCTATTATTACGTGTAGCTCATCAATAAACAAAATAGTATTTTTATCTTCTATAGCTTCATCAATTACATTTTTTAAACGTTCTTCAAAATCCCCTCTGTATTTTGCCCCTGCTATAAGTCCAGAAACATCCAAAGTTCTTATAACTTTATTTGCCATTATTTCAGGAACTTCCCCATCATTTATCTTTTGAGCAAGTCCTTCAGCTATTGCTGTTTTACCGACGCCGGGTTCTCCAATTAAAACCGGATTATTTTTCTTTCTTCTAGATAAAACTTGAATAACCCTTCTAATCTCTGTTTCTCTGCCTATAACCGGGTCAATCTTTCCCTCTTCTGACTTTTTATTTAAATTTGTAGTATATTTTTCCAAGGTTGTTTCAGATTCTGAGTTGCCATCTAAATCTTCATCCTCTATTTCTGTGTTCAATATACTCTCTTCTAAAACTTTAGCATCAATTCCAAGTCTTCTAAGAACTAACACAGCTATTCCCTGGCCCTCTCTTAAAATTCCAAGTAAAATGTGTTCAGTTCCAATAGTTTCTAAATCATCTTCTTTTGCCGCTTCATAAGACAATTCAAATATCTTTTTAGTTCTTGGTGTATATATTAAATTCCCGTTGACAACTTCATTGCCCTTTGTAACTATCTCATACGTTGCCAATTTTACACTTTCATAGGTCAAGCCCAAACTCTTTAGGATTCTCGCCCCTGTGCCTGTTCCTTCTTTAATTATTCCAAGCATAAGGTGCTCAGAACCAACATAATTTAATCTCGCATCTCTAGCTTCATTTTGCGCAAACAATATGGCCTTTTGACTTTTTTCTGTGAATTTCCCAAATATATTCATCTTTAAAAGACCTCCTTCATCATCTTTCTTACTTCTTTCGCCCTGAGTACATCTCTCGATTTCATATCTAAGAGTGAACCCGTTTGAATTTGTAATCTCCCATTTTTAAATTTTGCAATTGTATCAGATAAATTCAAATCTATTTTCGGTTTCAAAATAGATAACTCTATCCCCATAAATAAATCTGACAATTTCTCTATTACTTCATTTTCGCTTATCATTCTACAACAAGATAGTGTACCTAAAGCTCTGTTAGCTATGTCTTCTAATTCAATAGAATGGTCTAAATATAGTTTCTTTCTATTTTGTTCTTCCATATCCACTATCTCTTTAGTTATATTATTTAGTTTGTTTATATACTCTTTTTCTGTAATGCCTATTGTTCTATCTGGAGATAGTTTTAGTATAGCGTCTATTGAACCCCTCTCACTATTCAATCTGTCTACTCGATATCCCAATCTCTCCAAACTGCTTATTAAAGAATCATTTCCAAAATAAGAAGTAGCCGGTAAATGCAATAAGACACTTGCGCTCATTCCATTCCCACATAGATTAGGATTGGATGTTAAAAACCCAAATTTTTCAGAATATGCAAATTTAATTTTCTCAGCTACAAAATCATCTAATTTATCTGCATTATCATATATATTCTCCAATTCCAAACCATCTGACATACTTTGAATAACAATATGGTCTGAATCATTTAAAAATACATTTGGCTTTTGTGAGCTCGTGTATATTCCTGAAATAAGCTCATTTTTAAAAATATCTCCCGTTGCATTGTAAGATTCATATAGCTTAAGTTTATCTAAAGAATTCATTTCCTTAGTTTTTCTCAATTCATAACCTAAAGGAAATAGTGTTTCAGTAACTTTATTCTCTATTTCTTCTGCTGATTTTATATCTATTTTATCTACAAAATTAAATCCACTTATATTTCTAAAAATTTTCACTTCAGTTTTTAGAACGATCATTTACTCTCCCTTATTTCTTTTATTCTATCTCTAATAATTGCAGCCTTTTCATACTCTTCACTTTCAATAGCTTTCCTTAGACTGTCTTCAAGTTCTTCCTCTTCTCTTCTCATGGATATGGCCGCATCTGCTGATTGTGGAATTTTACCCTTGTGTTTTGAAGCATATTTTAAATTATTTAACATACTTGAAAGTTCTGAGCTGAAAGTTTCGTAACAACTCTCACAACCCAAATGATTTTTCTCAAACTCATCAAATGTAGTTCCACAATTTGGACATGATTTCTTTATCACTTCTTTATCGAAATTTCCCGTCAACTTAAATAATTCTTTTAAAAAAGAATCTACTTGGCTACTTATAGCTTGATTAAAAGTTAAATCCTCTTTCATTTTCTTTTCAGCACAAGTAGCACATAAATGAACTTCTTCAACATTATTCCCAGACATTTTGGTATATGAAATTATAGCTTCATTTTCTTTACAACTATCACAAAGCATAGCTACCTCCTAACTGAATACTACAAGTATTGTATTTTTTAAAATACTTGCTCTAACCTCATTTTTAAAATCTCCACTCATACCAAGAGATCTATCACTTATACTTACTTTGATGATTTCATATTCTCTTCTATTGATGTATTCTCTTCTCAAAAGCTCGTCAATTAACTGGTCTGCTTTATCCTTTGTGATGGAGTTTCCAATTTCATCAATAAAAACTTGTAGTGTTGACTTTTCATTTTCAACTTGAACTCTTACAATCCTTATATATCCTCCTCCACCACGTCTTGACTCAACATAGTATCCTTTATAAGGCGTGAACCTTGTAGTTAGAACATAGTTGATTTGTGAAGGAGCACAGTTAAACCTATCGGCAATTAAAGCTCTCTGAATTTCTAAAGTTCCATCTCCATCTTCTAATAATGTATTTATAAATTCTTCAATTGAATTTGATAGTTTTGCCATATTATCATCCTCTGACCATCTTTGTCTTTTTAATTAAAAAAATTTTTCCCTATTTTTAATTGTTTTAATATCATAGCACTAAACTATGAATTTGTAAAGTTGCGTTCCGTAACTGTAAGTTTATGTAAAAAAGTCAGCTCTCTTAGAAAGCTGACTATTATATATCTATTTGCTCATTGTAGCTGAAACTTCAGTCCAAACTCTGTCGTAAAGGTCAACATTATCTCCTAAATCTCTAAATGTTTCTAATTTAGGAAGTTTTGTATAATCTGGATAAGCAACTTCAGATTTTGAAAGTTCTTCCGGTAAAAATTCTTTAACTCCATCAATTGGAGATGTATAACCTACTAAATATTCTGCGTTCTTAGCTGATATTTCTGGTTTTGACATAAAGTCTATAAACTTTTCAGCGGCTTCTTTATGTTGAGTTCCCTTTGGAATTACAAAAGCATCAATCCATATATTAGAACCTTCTGATGGAACTACATAATCTAAATCAGGATTTTCACTTATCATAAGCGCTGCATCTCCTGAATACATAACTGCCATAGCTGCTTCACCTTGAACAACTACATCTCTTCCGTTATCTGTTAAATATGCAGAAACAAGAGGTTTTTGGTCAATCAAAGCTTTCTTTGCTGCCTCTAATTCTTCAGGATTAGTTGAATTTAGAGAATATCCCAATTTTGCAAGTGCAACTGCTATAGAGTCTCTTTGAGAATCATACATTATTATTTGACCTTTATTAGTTATATCCCATAAATCTGCCCAAGAAGTTACCGGTTTAGAAACCATTGTCTTGTTGTATACAATTCCCAATGTTCCTGAGAAATAAGGAACGCTGTATTCATTGTTAGGGTCGTACTCAGGATGTTTAAATTGAGCATTCACAAGTTCTGAATTAGGAATTTTTGTAAAATCTATTTTTTCAAGTCTATCTTCTTTTATTAGACGTTCTATCATGTAATCAGATGGTACTACTACATCATATTGATCTGCACCTTGTGTAAGCTTTACATATAAATCTTCATTTGATGCAAATGTATCATAAACAACTTTTATGCCTGTTTCCTTTTCAAACATCTTTATAGTTTCAGGGTCTATATATTCTCCTGCGTTATACACATTTATAGATTCCTTAGTCCCTCCACCACATGCCACTAACATCAGCATAGTCATAATTGAAAGCAATACTAAAACTTTTTTCATTTAACACTCCTTAAAAATTAATATTTTCCCTATTCCCGGGATTCCTATTTATTATTAACAACAATATCAACAATGCGATAAACATTATAGTTGACATTGCATTAATAGACGGATTTATACCTTTTCTCGCCATAGCATATATTGTTATTGATAGATTTGATACACCATGTCCTGTATTAAAATAACTTACTACAAAATCATCAAGTGATAATGTAAATGCCATCAAAGCTCCTGTAACAATTCCCGGTCTTATCTGAGGAATTATAACTTTTGTTATAACTTGTGAGGGCGTAGCTCCCAAGTCAAGTGCAGCTTCTACGGTATTCTTATCCATTTGACCAAGCTTAGGTAAAACAGACAAAATCACATACGGAGTACAAAACACAATATGTGAGATAGTCATTGTTAAAAGACCAAATCTCAAATGTAGAAAACCAAAAAGTCCCATAAGAGAAACCGCTGTTACAATGTCAGGATTCAAAACCGGCAAGTAGTTAACATCTAATAACATACTTTTTTTAAATCCTCTCAACTCATTTATTCCTATTGCGGCAACAGTTCCCAATACAGTCGCGACTACTGTTGCTATTAAAGCTACTATCAAAGTATTTTTTAAAGCTTCTAAGATAGTTGGGTCGGTAAATAAATTTTTATACCATTTCAAAGTAAACCCTGCCCACTTACCTTTTAACTTGGAATCATTAAAAGAAAATACCATCAATGTAACTATTGGTGCATATAAAAATATAAAAATTAGAACGAGATAAAATTTA
>NZ_JAXDSS010000124.1:0-31342 GCF_034090345.1 Peptoniphilus sp.
TTTTGGAGGGCATACTATTGCTTTTGGAAGTATAGTTACAAAGGTGAAAGTATCTGAAAATTTAAAATTTTATGCTTTAGTTCCGAATTTCGAAATGTCTACTGAGGAGTCAAGAAATTTAGTTCCAGAAATTATGGATAGGCAAAGTGCCGTACAAAATATAGCAGGGGCTTCAATGATAACTAATGCTCTGAGAGTAGGGGATTTAAATTTGCTTATTAATGCTCCGGAAGATACTATTCACGAAAAGAAAAGATTTGCAATAATAGATGAATATGACAAAATAAAGGAAATATTTAAAAATAGTGATTCAAAATTATTTTTGAGTGGTTCTGGGTCAACTATATTATTGGTTGCAAAATTTGACACAGATTTTTCAAATGAATTTGACGAGATGAATAAACTAAAAAATGAATGGAAGATTTTTAATTGTAAAGTAGATAATGAAGGAGCTACCATTTATGGAAGTATTTAAAAACAAAAGAAGTGCGATATTTATATCGTTATTTTGTATGTTTTTATGGGGTTCAGCCATTCCTATGATAAAAATGCAATATGAAATTTTATCTATTGAGCGGGGAGATATAGGTTCGAGACTTTTAGTAGCAGGATTAAGATTTTTTGTTGCAGGGATTATAACAATATTCTATTTTAAAATTTTTAATAGAGATTATAGAGTTGATTTTAAAAGTTTAAATTATAAACTTTTAATAAAGGTAGCTCTTTTACAGATAACTCTTCACTACCTTTTTTACTATACAGGTTTATTTTATACCACGGGGGTTAAAGCATCAGTTATACAGTCGTTTAATGCTTTCATAATCGTTTTGTTTTCAGCTGTATTAATTAAAGGGGATAGACTTACAAAGAGAAAATTGATAGCTTTAATTATTGGAACAATTGGGATTATATTTATCAATTTGGGAGGAGATATGAGTGCATCTTTCTCATTGCTCGGAGATGGTTCAATAATAATGGCTATAACATTAAATGGACTTGCAACAGTTCTTGTAAAAAAAGAAGGAAATAGTGTTAGCCCATTTATAATTTCGGCATTTCAATTTTGTATAGGATGTATACCTCTTATAATTATAGGCGTCATATTAAAACAAACCATTTGGACTGTTAATTTTAAGGCAATATTACTGATAATGTATGGAGGATTTATATCAGCAACGGCATTTACACTCTGGTATATGGTTTTGAAAAATCAATCTACAGGAGAGTTTGGCATATATAAATTGTTTGTGCCAATTTTTGGCTCAATATTATCTGTAGTTATTTTAGGAGAAGCATTTAGTGCAAGACTTTTAATTGGATTTACAATGGTAATAATATGAACTTTAGTGTTAAATAACAAAATATGAAAAATATTATATAAATCAAAAGCTCTCACTTATATGTTAGTGAGAGTTTTTAGTTAATTTTTTATATTTAGTAGAAAAGATTCCATAACTGTGGCTAAATTTTGAGTGTGTACGGTACCATCTACTTCATACATATTCCCGGAACTTTTTAGGAATAGTTTTGGGTTGACTTTTTCTAAAATATTTTTTAAATCTATATTTAAGTTTTTAGAACGAACTACATAGAACTTTGAAACATCACCTATTGGGAAACCTAATATGGAAATATAGTCTGGCACATTGGAAATTTCTTTTGCGCTTCGAATTATTTCTTGAATGTTTTTGTTTCTAAAAACTTTATAAATAAAGTGTATTCCGTCAACATCTGTTGCAAATTTTGTGAGATTAAAGGCTTTTTCTGATAATTTATTTTTTATAGAATTGTCTTTTGATATCCCATTCACTTTTTCAATTAAATTTATGACTTCAGCAGTTTGTTCGACAACTTCTTCTCCTAATTTTTCAGATATTATATCTTTATTTTCATGAATTTCTATTATATCTCTATACTCTTTAGAAGTTTCAGAGTTGTTTTTGGATGAATGCAAATTTGAAGTTTCTATTTCAAAAGTATCATCTAATATAACTTCTTTTTGATTATTTTCATCTATAAAGTTATAGGAATTATCTAAAGTGTTTAATTCTAAGTTAGATTCTATTTTAATAGTTCCGTTAGTTTTACTAAATTTTAATTCTTTTACTTTTTTTAATATTTCAGATTGATTTACATTTAGTATACTTTGTAGATTATCAATTATTTTTGATTTTTCAAAATAATCATTAATTGCTCTTTTACCACTGATTATGTGTAAGGATATTTTACCATCTTTTTTAGAAGCTGATTTTATTTTTAATAGACCAAGTTCTCCTACTCTTTCGCATACCGGTCCGACTGAATCAATACTACCATATCCACGAATCATCAAAATATTACCTGTATTATTGGTTGTTAGGTTACTTAAAATTAGATGATTTGCTATGGATTCAATTTGTTCTATTTGCATAAAGCTTATATCGTTTGAGTCGATTAGTACTTGATTGTCTACAGAATTTATGTAATAGTTCTCAACTTTTAAACTTGTAGCTTTATTAATTATAATTCTGACTATGGCATTTGCTGTGATTTGCTGAATCAAGTCAAGTCTGTTGGTATAGTCAATTTCAAATTTTAAATTGTTTGAATTTGTTTTAAAATAAATTTTATTGGAAATTTCTTTTGATTCTGGTTTTTCGTCATTGACCTTGAATTTATCTCCAACTATGTTTTCAGTGCCAAAAAACACATTTGTACTCTTTGGTAGGGCGTATTTAACACCATTGATTTCTTCTATACTTTCAATTTCTGAAGTATGAACTTTTTCATAAGCTAATTTAATATATCTTTCTTCCATAATTACCTCTTTCCATACTATTTTATCATAGATTATTGTAAAATATAATTAAGATTTAAAAATGAGGTGTAGTATGGAAATTGGATTCTTAGGCATTTTATTCGGATATTTTTTACCAATGTCAAAATATGTAATAGGTATTTCAATTTTAATATTATTATTTGACATTTTAAAGAATTTAAACAAATTAAGTAAGTACATTTTTATATTTATTTTGTTTTATATGGTTGTGGGATTTAATGTTAAGACATCTGAGGTATCTTTTCCTAAAAATATTTCCACAAAGGGAGTAGTAGTTGATGATTATGCAAATGATGAGCTTAAATATGTAGTAAAGATTTCAAATAGAAAAAATATAATTTTATATGCAAAACAAAATTTTAAAATAGGTGATGTAATAGAGTTCTCGGGGAAGGTTAATAAACCCGTAGGAAAGATGAACTCTACAGATTTTGATTATAAGGCATACTTGCTCAGTAAAAATATAAAGGCAAATGTATTTTCCAAGGGTGAAAAATTAATTGGCGAAAATAAAATTTTAGGATTTAGAGAAAAATTTAAGTCTCATGTAAATAATAGTTTTTATGGAATTTCAGAAAAACATGGAGAATTTTTAAAGTCTGTAATTTTATCTGATTCGAATTATATTGATGAACAAAATTTAGCAGTTTATAGAAATTTGGGAATAATGCATTTAATTGCCATGTCAGGTTTTCATATAGGAATAGTTCTCGGTGCGTTAGAAATTGTATTTAAGTCTATTAAAATTCCAAAAGTCATAAGAAGAGTGGCCGCTATTGTTTTGACTTTCATATATATTTGGTTAGTTGGTATGCCGGTAGCTGCATTGAGGGCTTTTGTAATGGCGAGTTGTCAATTGTTAGCTTTTTTAATGAAGAAGAAGTACAGCGCTTTAAGTAGTTTGAAATTAAGTGCCCTAATAATATTGGCTTTAAATCCATATAATATAGTTTCGAGTTCGTTTTGGATGAGTTATATGGCAGTTTTGGGAATTTTATTATTCTATAAGAGATATGATTATATTTTTAAAAGAAATTTTATAACGAAGTCATTTGGAGTTTCGGTTGGTGTTTTTGTTGCATTAGCTCCGGTAATGACGTATTTTTTCTATGAAATAAATTTTTTATCAATAGTATCAAATGTAGTCTTAGTGCCAATTTATTCTATTGCTATAATTTTAGCTTTTGTCAATGTATTTACGCCTCTTGGGATTTTGGTGAAGCCATCTATTGAAGTTTTATTGATGTTTACGGACTTCATGTCTAATTTAATAGAATTAAGTTTAAAGATTTCTGTTCCAAAACCAAGTTTGGCATACATATTTATTTTATATTTAGGACTGTTATTTATAGTAAAGGATGTAAGATTTAAAAAATATGAACTCAATAAATTTGCATTTGTATCAATAGTTTGTCTCTTAATTTTTTTAGGAGCGAAGTCTGTAATAGAAAGTAACGCATTGGAGATAAATGCCATATATGTGGGGCAAGGGGATTGCACACATATGAGCTATAAGGGGAAAAATTATATAATAGATACAGGTGGTTCTCGTGGCAATTTTAGACCAGGGAAAATTTATCTATTAAATTATCTAAAGGGCAAGGGAATTAATAAAATTGATAAATTATTTATATCACATTTTGACGAGGACCATGTAGATGGTGTACTTGACCTAATTGGAAATATAAAGATTAAAAATTCATATGTTCCGTATTTAGCTGATAATAAGTATGTAAGAGCACTGAAGAAAAATAGTGATTTACATATATTTACCAAGGATAGTTACTTGAAAACCAACGGTTTAAAATTTGAAAGTTTAAATGATTATTCACCATATAGAGAAGAAAATGAAAATTCAATGGTAATGCTTATGAATTTTAAGGGATTTAGAGCTTTGTTTACGGGAGATTCAAATTGTCTAAAAGAATTTGATAGAGATGTAGATTTTTTAAAAGTAGCTCATCATGGCTCGAAAAATTCTACATCAGAAATATTTTTGAATTCGACAAGGCCTAAATTTGCAACAATATCTGCGGGTATAGATAATTCTTACGGACATCCTCATATAGAAATTCTTAAGATGTTAAATTCAATTGAGACAAATTATAAAGTAACGGCAAGTGTAGGAGAAATAAATTTTTATATAGGCAGAGAAATTAAGTTTAAAGGATTTTTAGAAAAAAATAATTATATGTATGAAGTATTAGCGATTGTAATAGATTTAATTATAATTATATTATTCTTAAAGAAAAATGAAAAAGTGTTGAGGGAGAATTATGATTTATCAAGAACTTTATAATACTGAAATAAATGGAGCATACTTATTCTATGGAAGCGAACAACTAATGATGGATAGGATAGTAAATGAGATAATTGAAAGCCAAACTTCGGAAAATTTTAGAAATTTTAATTTACAGTATGTAGATGGAAAGAATTTAGAAGTTAGTTCATTGATTTCAGCAGTTGAGACTTTACCTGTATTTGACTCTAAAAAAATTGTAATTGTGAAAAATTTTAATGATTTTATAAAAAACATACAGGATGAGATTATTGAAGTGTTGAAGAATATGAGTGAATATTCAATACTTATATTTTTAGATTATGAAGATGAAGTTTTAAAAACAACTAAGTTTTATAAATATTTTTCTAAGTTGAAGAGAAATGTTGAGTTTCCTAAACTAAGAGAAAATGAATTCAGAAAATTTTTAAGTGAATATATTTTTGAAAGAGGATTTAAAATATCTCCTGCGGATGTGAGTTATTTGGCACAGAAATCTGGCTATAGCTCCAAAAATTTAAATGTAGTTTTATATGATGTTAAAAATGAAGTTGACAAAATACTTGCCACTGCAAAAAACGAAGTCAACAGAAAGATGATAGATGAAGTTTATATTTCTAATATCGATACGAATATTTTTAATTTTTTAGATGCGATGATGACTAAAAACATTTCGGCAATTCTGTTGGAACTAAATAATTTATACCAAGTGGGAGAGCCGATACAAAAGATTTTTTATATGGTTGCAAGGCAATTTAGGTTGTTGTTGTCATACAAAAATTTGAAGGAACAAGGATATCAAGATATGAAAATTATGGAGCAATTAAAAATTAAACAGTATGAATTTTCAAAGTTAAAAGTTGCTTCAAATAAATTTGAAAAGGATAAGTTAAAAGAAATTTATACTTCGTTGTTGGAATATGACCACACTATAAAAACGAGAACAGTAGACGAGAGAGCATTATTTGAAAGTTTATTGGTAAAAATATCTATATAAAATAAAAAACCCAGGAATTTCCTGGGTTAATCTATCTGATTTAATAAATTATTTTGCAGAGTTTAATTTTTTAGCAAGTTTAGATATTTTTCTTGATGCATTGTTCTTATGAAAAACATTCTTAGAAACAGCTCTCTTAAGTTTCTTATCAGTAAGTTTTAAAAGTTCTCTTGCTTCTTCAACTTTTCCGCCATCAATAGCTGATTCAAACTTTTTAATATAATTTTTAATTTCAGTTTTAACAGATTTATTACGTGCTGCATTTCTTTTTGCAACGTCTATTCTTTTTATTGCTGATTTTATATTTGCCATGAAATTCACCTCCACACTCAATTTGCGCTCTTATTATTTTAACATTATTATCTTGTAATTGCAAGATTTAATTACAAGTAATCCTTGTAAAGTCTAATTCTACCACATTTGAAATATCTTTTCCAATAGTTGTGAGCTGTATTTTTCCATCATTTAAAGTGATTAATTTATTGTCTATATTTTTTGTAATCACTGATTTATATTCTTTTTCAAAGTCAATATTAAATTTAAGATTTATTTCTTTTATATTTATTCCTTCATTAAGTCTTAAACCCAACATAGTATATTCATTTAATCTCTCTATCTTATTTAATTTTTCAAATACGTAGCTATAATTTTGATTTAAATAATTTTTCAAAGATGTTACATTTGAATACCTTATACTAGATATATTTGATTGAGCCGAACAACCTAATCCTATGTAGTCTTTTAATTTCCAATATCTCAAGTTGTGTTTACATTCAAAACCTCTTTTTGAAAAATTGGAAATCTCATATTGGTTTAAATGATTTAAACTGAACGTATCGACAATTTTTCTGTACATTTTTCTTTCTAATATTTCATCAGGGAATTGGTAAGAGTACATATTATTATAAAGTGGCGTTCCCTCTTCAAGAATTAGAGAATAGTATGAGACATGAGGAATATCATATCTTTTTACAATTTCAAGTGACTTATTTATATCCTTAATAGTTTGGTTGGGAAGTGCCAACATTAAATCTATATTAAAGTTTTTAATTCCATTTTTTTGAATAGATTCTATAGCATTATAGATTTGTTCAGGAGAATGGATTCTGCCAATAGTCTTTAAAATTTTTTCGTTGAAGCTTTGAGCTCCCATAGAAATTCTATTTATTCCACTTTCAACATAAATCTTTATTGCTTCATCGGTGAGCGAGTTTGGGTTACTCTCGGCAGTGATTTCACAATCGTCCGATAGTTTACATATAGATTTTAGATACTCCATAAAAATTTTTATAAGTTTTGGATTTATTGCGCTTGGAGTTCCGCCGCCGACAAAAATTGATTTAACTTCTTTAGAAGATAGATATTTTTTATAATGTGATAGTTCACAGATTAATGAGTCAATGTATTTTTCGTGAGCTTCTGCCGATGAAACTTGCGAGTAAAAATCACAGTAAAGACATTTTTGTTCACAAAAAGGTATGTGTATATAAATTGAAACATCATCTGAACCATGGGTGTTTAAAAAGTCCCAAAACTTTTGGGACTTAAAATCTAAAGTATTCATCACTTTTCCTCGTCATATTTTAGGACAGCTAAGAATGCTTCTTGAGGGACTTCAACATCTCCAACCATTCTCATACGCTTTTTACCTTCTTTTTGCTTTTCAAGAAGTTTTCTCTTTCTTGAGATATCTCCACCATAGCACTTAGAAAGTACATCTTTACGAAGAGCTCTTATTGTTTCACGAGCAATTACCTTATTTCCTATAGCAGCTTGAATAGGGACAGCAAATTGGTGTCTAGGGATTACTTCAGTAAGCTTTTCACAAATTTTTCTTCCTTTATTGTAAGCTGTAGATTCGTGGACTATTATTGAGAAAGCATCTACAAGGTTAGAGTTTATTAAAATATCAAGTTTAACTAAATTACTTTCTTTATATCCTGTCAATTCATAGTCGTATGAAGCATATCCTCTAGTCTTTGACTTAAGGGCATCAAAGAAGTCATATATTACTTCGTTTAATGGTAAGTCATATTTTATAAGAGCACGAGTTTCTTCAAGATAGGTCATATCTATAAAGATACCACGTCTATTTTGACATAGGTCCATAACAGCACCAACATAGTCAGTAGGAGTCATAATTTCTGCTCTTACAATTGGTTCTTTAATAGAGGAAATTTCAGTAACAGGAGGAAGATTAGTTGGGTTTTGTATATCCAAATGTTCTCCGCTAGTAGTTTCTACTTTATATATTACTGATGGAGAAGTAGTTACGATATTTAAGTCGAATTCTCTTTCCAATCTCTCTTGAATTATTTCCATGTGCAGTAGACCTAAGAATCCGCATCTAAAACCAAAGCCGAGAGCAACTGAAGTCTCAGCTTCAAAATCAAGAGCAGCATCATTTACTTGAAGTTTTTCAAGAGCATCTCTTATTTCAGTGTACTCTTCGCCTTCTCCGGGATAAATACCACAGTATACCATAGGAACTACTTTTTTATACCCGGGGAAAGGAGTTTCGGCTGGTTTGTTTTTGTGAGTGATAGTATCTCCAACTGTTGCTTCTTTAACATTTTTAATACTTGCTGTTATATAACCTACATCTCCAGCTTGAAGAGAGTTTAGAGCAATATGTGAAGAAGTTACCACACCAACTTCCACAACTTCAAATGTTTTATCAGTGGACATCATCTTTATTTCATCACCGGGTTTTACTGAGCCATCATGTACTCTCACATAACAGACAACCCCTTTGTATGAATCATAATAAGAGTCGAAGATTAAAGCTTTTAAAGGCTTGTCCTCAGAACCTTGTGGAGCAGGAATGTCTTCAATTATCTTTTTGAAAACTTGGTCTATTCCAATTCCTTTTTTAGCAGAAACAAGGGGCGCATTTTCGGTATCAATACCTATAATATCTTCAATTTCTTTTTTTACTTCATCAATTCTTGCGCTTGGCAAATCTATTTTATTTATAACAGGTACAAGTTCTAGGTTTTGGTCCAATGCAAGATATACATTTGCCAAAGTTTGAGCCTCAACTCCTTGACTTGCATCCACAACTACAATAGCTCCTTCGCAAGCAGCCAAAGACCTTGAAACTTCATAATTGAAATCCACATGGCCGGGAGTATCTATTAAATTGAATATATATTCTTCGTTGTTTTCATCTTTATATATAAGTCTAACAGCTTTTAACTTAATAGTTATCCCTCTTTCACGTTCAAGGTCCATTGAGTCTAAAACTTGAGCCTCCATTTCTCTTGAAGTGAGCATTCCCGTCATCTCTATAAGTCTATCTGCCAAAGTTGATTTTCCATGGTCAATGTGTGCGATTATGGAAAAGTTTCTAATATTTTTTTGTCTAGACAAATTTAACCTCCAATTGTGCCAAAATCACTAAATGGCCAAAATCTAAATTTAACGATGCCTTTTATATCATCTTTTTTAACTGGACCAAAAAATCTTGAATCCAAACTCTTACCAGGGTTTCTGTTATCACCCATTACAAAAAATTCTCCATCTCCAAGAGTCCATGAAGATTGGTCATATATTTCTGTATAAACACCTGAGTCAATGTAAGTTTCTTCAAGTTTATTTCCATTTACATAAACAACACCATCTTTAACTTTGACAGTGTCTCCCGGTTTACCGATTAGTCTTTTGATATATTCTTTCCCTTTTTCATCAGGAGCATTTATTATTACTATATCTGACCTTTCAGGGTCTTTGAAATGTAATGGAAGTATCATGGCGATAAGTCTATCATTTTCATGAAGAGTTGGTTGCATAGATTCACCAATAACCATATTGGAACTAAAAATAAAAGTTTTAATAAGTAAAGCAAGTATTATCGCAAATGCAAAAGTACTTATGTAACTTAAAAACATGTTTTCTTTTTTTTCATTTTTCATTTTATAAACTCCTTTTATTCGCTATTTAAAGCATTTATAGCATTAAAATATTTTACCATATATTATTAAATTTTAAAATCAGAACCGTATTAAACAACTATTAGAACCTTTATTTTATTAAAATAGACAATTTATAAAAAGAAAGAAAAAAATTTTTTAAAATCTATTGACATTCTTTGACTAAAGGCTTAATATTTAATCATAAGCTTTAGCACTCATTTTATTCGAGTGCTAACAAAAGGGTGATGATATGGAATCGAGAAAGGTAGAAATTTTAAATGCGATTGTAAATTCCTATATAAATTCTCCGAGTCCGGTTGGTTCTAGGACTATATCAAAAGATTTTAACTTAGGTGTAAGTTCTGCAACTATAAGAAATGAAATGGCGGATTTAGAAGATTTAGGATATTTAAATAAGCCACACACCTCAGCTGGAAGAATTCCATCTGCTAAAGCTTATAGATTTTTTGTGGATGAGCTAAGAAAAAACTTAGATGATGATTTTGAAGTAGGAGATAAATTATTAGATTTGATGCTTGACAGAGCAGAAAATTTAAATGATGTATTTAAAAATGCAGCTAAAATTTTATCTGAGAAATCAAATTATATTTCTTATGTTATAGCTTTAAAAAAAGCTGATTCAAAGATAAGACTTGTACAGTTAGTATTAATAGATTCGTTCACAATACTACTTTTAGTGGTAGGAGATAAGGGGGTTGTTGAAAAACATTTCTTTAAATCTGATATTAAAATAGATGAAGAAGAATTAGCTGATATAAATTCTTTACTTAATGAGAATTTAGTTGGTATAAATTTGTTGGAAGTTGATAGTTTAGATATAACAGTATCGGGAACTTTAACAAAATGGACAGCTTTTATAACTGAAGTCATACGAACCATAGCTGAATTCAATAAGGATTCCAATAAGATAGATTTCTTTTATGATGGAATAAAGAACGTGTTCAATTTCCAAGATGAAATAAATAAGAGTCAAGTTATAGACATAATGAATTTAATGGAAAGCAGTCATTTAGCTAATACATTAAATGATTTTGAAGAAGATTTAACCATTGTAATAGGTAATGAAAATGAAATAGACATAATAAAAGAAAATTCAATAATTGTGTCATCATTTTATGATAGAAAAAGAGAAATAATAGGTAAAATTGGAATCTTGGGACCTATCAGAATGGATTATAGGACTCAAATTCAAAATGTTAAATTGACAAGCAATAACTTGAAATTAGCTATAGATAAGATGTTGAGGTGAGATGGTGAACGATAAAGATTTAGAAAATACAGAAGAAAATTTAGAAACTGAAGGAAATGAAGAAGTAGTTACAGAAGAATCTATAGTTGAAAAGGAGATTTCTGAAGAAAATATTGAAGAACAACAATCAGAAAGAGAAACTCAATTAAAAGAGCAACTTATAAGATTGCAAGCAGATTTTACAAATTATAGGAGAAGATCTGAAAATGAAAAGAAAGATTATCTTTCTCTGGGTGCTCAAAAGGTTATTTTGGATTTGCTTGGTGTTATAGATAATTTTGAAAGAGCTTTATCTCAAGTTTCAGAAAAAAATAGTTTTTCTGAAGGAGTGGAGCTCATACATGGACAATTGATTGAGTTAATCAAGAAATATGATGTAGAAGAAATAAGTGAAACAAATATAAAATTCGATCCTAATATGCACCATGGAGTGCTTGTCGAAGAAAGAGAAGGCTTTGAAGAAGGCATTGTAATAGAAGTTTTACAAAAAGGATATAAGATAAATGATAAAGTGCTTAGACCAGCAATGGTTAAGGTTTCACAATAACTAGGAGGAAATTAAATGGGAAAAATTATAGGAATTGATTTAGGAACAACAAACTCAGCAGTAGCAGTTATGGAAGGTAGTGAGTCAGTTATTATTCCGAATATTGAAGGTAACAGAACTACACCATCTGTTGTAGCTTTTACAAAAGATGGAGAAAGATTAGTTGGAGAAACAGCTAAACGTCAAGCAATTACAAACCCTGACAGAACAATTCAATCTATTAAGAGACATATGGGAACTGACTACAAAGTTTCAATAGATGGAAAAGATTATACACCTCAAGAAATTTCAGCTATGATTTTACAAAAGTTAAAATCAGATGCAGAAAGTTATTTAGGAGAAAAAATTACTGAAGCTGTAATTACAGTTCCGGCATACTTCACAGATGCTCAAAGACAAGCTACAAAAGATGCAGGTAAGATAGCCGGTCTTGAAGTTAAGAGAATAGTTAACGAACCTACAGCAGCAGCTTTAGCTTATGGCGAAGATAAAGATGAAGATTCACAGACAGTAATGGTATATGACCTTGGTGGTGGTACATTTGACGTATCTATTCTGGAATTATCTGATGGAGTATTTGAAGTACACGCTACAAGAGGGAACAACAAACTTGGTGGAGATGATTTCGATGCTAAGATTATAGATTTTATAGCAGCTTCATTCCAAAAAGAACATGGAGTAGATTTAAAAGCTGATAAGATGAGCCTTCAAAGATTGAAAGAAGCAGCTGAAAAAGCTAAGAAAGAACTTTCATCTACTATGTCAACAAATATTAACCTACCATTTATAACTGCAACAGCAGAAGGCCCTCTACACTTGAATATGGACTTGACAAGAGCAAGATTCGATGAATTGACTAAAGATTTAGTAAAAGCTACAGAACAGCCAGTTTTGGATGCTATGAAAGATGCAGGGATGAGTCCATCTGACATAGATAAAATACTTTTAGTAGGTGGCTCTACAAGAATTCCGGCAGTTCAAAGCTTTATAAAAAATCTAATTGGGAAAGATCCTCAAAGAGATATCAACCCAGATGAATGTGTTGCCTTAGGTGCAGCAATCCAAGGTGGAGTTCTTTCAGGAGATGTTAAAGACCTTCTATTATTAGATGTAACACCTCTATCTCTAGGGATTGAAACAATGGGTGGAGTTACGACAAGATTGATTGAAAGAAATACAACAATTCCTACAAAGAAGAGTCAAACATTTACTACAGCTTCTGACAACCAAACATCAGTAGATATTCATGTACTGCAAGGTGAAAGACAAATGGCTGGAGACAATGTAACTCTTGGAAGATTCCAATTAGATGGTATTGCACCAGCAAGACGTGGGATACCTCAAATTGAAGTAACGTTTGATATAGACGCAAATGGAATTGTAAATGTTTCAGCGAAAGATCTTGGAACAGGTAAAGAACAACATATTACAATTACATCATCTACAAACTTATCAGATGAAGAAATTGAAAAGAAAGTAAAAGAAGCTGAAATGTATGCTCAAGATGATGCTAAAAAGAAAGAGTTAATAGAAGCTAAGAACACTGCAGATTCAATGATTTATCAATCTGAGTCAACTTTAGAAGAAGTTAAAGATAAGATAAAACCAGAAGATAAAGAAAATATAGAAAAAGCAATTGAAGAATTGAAATCAGTTAAAGATTCTGAAAATCTAGATGAAATAAAAGCTAAGACTGAATCTCTTACAAAAGCTTTCTATGCAGTATCTGAAGAAATCTATAAAAATGCAAATCCTGAAGCAGGACAATCTGATGCACAAAAAGAAGATGTTGTAGATGCCGACTATGAAGTTGTGGATGAAGATGAAGAATAATTAATATCTTAAAGCTAAATCATACACGATTTAGCTTTATTTTTTTTGTTAAAAAGGTTAGAATATTATTTTAGAAATGTGGTGAAAATTTGAGAGACTTTTATGAAATTTTAGAAGTTAAGAGAAGAGCTTCTCAAGATGAAATTAAAAGAGCGTATAAAAAACTTGCAAAAAAATATCATCCAGATTTAAATCCTGGAAATGAAGAAGCGGAAATTAAATTTAAAGAAATAAATTTGGCATATGAAGTTTTGTCAGATGAAAATAAAAGACAAAACTATGATATGTATGGAGAAGATGGAATAAACGGTGGAGGATTTGAGTCTTCAGGATTTGGTGGTTTTTCAGATATATTCGGAGACATTTTCGATATGTTTGGAGGATCTGGTGGTTTTAGAACTTCTACAAAATATAAAGGGCCTATTAAAGGCGATGATATAAGATATGATATAACTCTAGACTTTAAAGAAGCTGTATTTGGAGTTGAAAAAGAAATAAGCTTAAGAGTTAGAGAAAAATGTCATGTTTGTGATGGAACGGGAGCTGAAAAAGGTTCTGAAAAGAAAACTTGCGATAAATGTCATGGAACCGGTCAAATAAGAGTTGAGAGCAATTCAGCTTTTGGAAGATTTGTCAGAGTTGTGGAATGTGATAATTGTCACGGAACTGGAGAAGTAATAGAAAAACCTTGTAAACACTGTCATGGAACTGGAAAAGAAGTAATAACTAAGAAAGTAAAAGTTAAAATTCCTGCAGGAGTTGACAACAATACTGTAGTTTCAATGAAAGGACAAGGCCACGCCGGAGAAAACGGCGGACCAAATGGGGATTTATTTGTATATATAACAGTTAGAGAAGATTCTGTTTTCAAAAGAAATGGATTTGATTTACATTTAAACATTCCAATAACATACATGGATGCGGTGTTAGGTGCTGAAATAAAGGTTCCTACATTAACTGAATTAGCAGATTATAAAATACCATCAGGAACTGCTGGAGGTACGACCTTCAAATTAAAGGGCAGAGGAGTTCCTTATGTAAGACGTGAGGGTAGAGGAGATTTATATTTCACAGTAAATATAATCGTTCCTAAAAAAGTTACAGGAGAACAAAAAGAATTACTTGAACAATTGAGAGAAAAGAGTAAGGATACAGTTCAAGAAAACAAGTCATTGTTTGATAAACTTAAAGAGTTTTTTGAATAGGCAAAATCTTAGATTTTGTCTATTTTTTTACAGGAGGTAATATGAAATATATAGAATTAATCTTAAAAGCAAAAGATGAAAATCGCGATGATATTTTGAACACATTATATGATAACGAAATTTATATTTTTGAAGAAGAAGGAAAAGAAATAATAGAAGAACTTGATAAAACAGAAAAAGATTGGGATTTTGTTGATGAGAGAATTCTAAATTTAGAGCCGGGAATGAGAACTTTTAAAGTTTATTTTCAAGAATCTGAATCAGAAGTTGTTGATAAATTAAAAACTGATTTAGCAACTTTTGGAGAACTTGAAATAAATAAAACAGATGATGAAGACTGGGCTAACAATTGGAAAAAATATTATGAACCTGTAGAAGTTGGAGAAAGTTTGGTAATAATACCATCTTGGCTGGAATACAACGGTTCTCACACTAATAAAATATATATAGAACCAGGGATGGCATTTGGAACTGGAACTCATGAAACAACATATATGTGCTTAGAGGCACTTGAAGATTATGTTATTGAAGATGATGTTGTATTTGACATAGGATGTGGCTCTGGAATTTTAGGCGTTGCAGCTACAAAATTGGGAGCTAAGAAAATTGTTGCAGTTGATATTGATTCAAAGTGTACACAAGTAAGTAAAGAAAATGCAATACTAAATAATGTTGAAGATAAAGTAGAAATTCATACAGCAAATTTACTTGATGTAGTAAGTGGTAAGGCTGATATTATAGTTTCTAATATAATTGCAGAAATTATAGCTGAAATGGTACCTGATTTAAAAGAACATTTAGAAGATGATGGACTATTTGTTTCATCAGGTATAATTGTAGAGAAAATCTATATGGTTGAAAATGCATTGATTGAAAATGGATTTGAAATAATAGAAAAAAGAGAAAAAAATGGATGGGCTTTAGTAGTAGGTAGGATATGTACAGATTCTTCGGGAAATTAACAGAAAGTGATAAGAAAATAATTTTAGATAAGCAAAATTCACATCATTTTATGAGAGTGCTTAGGATATCAGAAAATGAAGAAGTTGAAGCCGTAACTGAAAGCGGAATTTTCAAAGCGATTTTTGAGAGCTTTGATTCAGAAAATGTAGTTTTACAGATTTTAAATAAAGTAGAAAGTGAACACGAAAGTGAAGTACATTTGACCTTGGTGCAAGCTATTTTAAAAAGTGACAAAATGGAAGCTGCAATAAAAGGTGCTGTTGAAGTTGGAGTAGCATCTATAAATCCGCTTATAGCAAAGAGAAATGTAAGTGATATAGATAAAAAGACGGATAAAAAAATAGATAGATGGCAAAAAATTTCAGAAGTGGCAGCAAAACAATCTAAACGAGACTATATACCACAGGTTTCATATCCTATAAAAATTGAGAATTTAGAAAATTTTGATGGAGAATTGATAGTGTGCTACGAAAACGAAGAAGACCTTAGATTTTTAGATTTAGATATAAAATCTAAGAATATAGCGCTAGTGATAGGACCTGAAGGTGGATTTGAAGATTCTGAAATAGATAAGTTGAAGAGTTATGGAGCGCATATAATATCTCTTGGCAAGAGAATATTAAGAGCTGAAACAGCGGCAATAACTGCCAGCTATCATATCATCAATTGTTTGGAAGGAGAAAAATGAAAAGAACATTTTCTATAACTACTCTTGGTTGTAAGGTGAATCAATATGAATCTGAGGCGATGAGTGAGTTATTTGAAGAAAAAGGTTATATGAAAGTTGACCAAGAAACAGAAGTTGCAGATGTGTATATAATAAATACTTGTACTGTTACAAATTTATCTGATAGAAAATCTAGACAAGTAATAAGAAAAGCAAAAAGAGAAAATCCTGAATCTATTGTTGCGGTTGTTGGATGCTATTCGCAAGTATCTCCAGAAGAAGTTGCTTCAATTGAAGGTGTGGATATAGTTCTTGGAACTACTGAAAGAGCGGATATTGTAAATATGGTTGAAAATTTCCAAAATAATGGAGAATTTATTAACGCAGTTAGAAGTTTAGACGGAGATTATGAATTTCAACCAATAAATATATCAAAAGAATCAGATATGACCAGGGCATATATGAAGGTTCAAGATGGATGTAATAGATTTTGTACCTATTGCATAATACCTTATGCAAGGGGAAGAATAAGGTCAAGAAGCATTTCTGATTCTGTGAAAGAGGCGAAGAGATTAGCTGAAGCAGGATATAAAGAAGTAGTATTGACAGGAATACACATAGGCTCTTATGGAAAAGAGTCAGGCAAAAGTTTAATAGAACTTATTGAAAGTATAGCTGAAGTTGAAGGCATAGAGAGAATTAGAATGTCTTCTGTAGAACCTATGACAATCACCGAGGAGTTTTTGCAAAGAGCAATTGCAACAGGTAAATTCTGTGACCATTTCCATTTATCTTTACAAAGTGGATGTGATAAGGTCTTAAAAGAAATGAACAGAAGATATACTACTAAAGAATATAAAGAAGTAGTTGATTTGATTAGAAAATATATGCCAAAAGCAGGCATAACTACGGATATAATAGTAGGGTTCCCTGGAGAAACTGATGAAGAATTTGAAACAACATGCAAGTTTGTAGAGAAAATTGAGTTTTCAAGAATACATGTATTTAAATATTCTATGAGAGATGGGACTCCAGCTGCGAAAAGAACTGACCAAATTCATGGGGAAGTAAAACATAGTAGATCTCAAAAACTTATTGAATTAAATGAAAAATTAATGAAGAAGTTTGCTTCGGAGCAAGAAGAATTAGAAGTGTTATTTGAAGAGAAAATTGAAGATAAATATGTAGGTTATTCAACTAATTACTTGAGATGTGCTATTAATAGTCCAGATGACTTAAAAAATGTAACTAAAAGTGTTAGAATAGTATCAGAAGAAAGTGAACCTTTCGAAGTGGTTTTAAGTTAGGGGGATATAATGGATTGTTTATTTTGTAAAATAATTGCCGGAGAAATTCCATCTGATAAAATTTACGAAGATGAGTTAATATATGCTTTTAATGATATTGAACCACAAGCGCCTCATCATTTTTTGGTTGTTCCTAAAGAACATATAACTTCGCTTTATGAAATCAAAGAAAAAGATAAAGCTTTACTTGGACATATAATGTTAAAGATAAGTGAAATTGCCAAAGAAAAAAATTTAGAAGATGGATATCGTGTTGTTATCAACACTAGAGAAGATGGCGGACAGACTGTTGGACACCTACATTTTCACGTATTAGGTGGGAGAAGTATGAAATGGCCACCAGGTTGAAAAAGATATTGAAATTTAAAGCTTTAGAGTGTATAATTAATAAGAATTAGCTAAGAAAAGCTACCTTTCTATGAGGGGAGGGGAAACAATGTCAGAAATTAGAGTTGGAGAAAATGAATCTCTTGACAATGCTCTTAAGAGATTTAAGAGACAATGTGCCACTAGTGGAGTTCTAAAAGAAGCTAGAAAAAGAGAACATTATGAAAAACCAAGCGTAAAAAGAAAGAAAAAATCTGAAGAAGCGCGTAGAAAGAAGCGTTCAAGACACTAAGAGGTGTAGTATGTCACTAAAAGACAAGCTCATGGAAGATTTAAAATCTGCAATGAGAGACAAAGATAAGTTGGCTAAAGATACTATCACACTTGTACGTGCCAGCATCAAACAAAAAGAAGTAGATGAGAGAATAGAACTCAATGATTCCGATATACTAAACATAATTTCTAAGCAAGTTAAAGAAAGAAGATCGGCAATTGATGAATTCAAGCGTGGGGATAGAGACGACTTAGTTGAAAAAACCAATGCTGAAATTGAAATACTACTTAAATATTTGCCAAAGCAATTAGATGAAGAAGAACTAACTGAAATCATCAAAGAAGTTATGAGCGAACATGGAATTAACTCGCCTGCTGATATGGGTAAACTTATGAAAAATGTTATGCCTAAGGTCAGTGGAAGAGCAGATGGTAAGCTTGTAAGTGCAGTTGCTGGAAAATTACTAAAAGCCTAGGGAAATCCTTAGGTTTTTTTTGTAAAGAGGTGTAGTATGAAAAAAATTATTTTAGGTATTTTTTTATCTGTATTAT
The DNA here is from genome assembly GCF_034090345.1 of Peptoniphilus sp. Classification (GTDB taxonomy): domain Bacteria; phylum Bacillota; class Clostridia; order Tissierellales; family Peptoniphilaceae; genus Peptoniphilus. Next base: position 18,952 of record NZ_JAXDSS010000124.1, read on the forward strand.
TATTTACAACGGTTGATGCTAAAATTTTGGTTGTACCTATTCAGGGTGAAATCAATTCAGCAAAGACAAATTTTGTAGATAGTTCTATAAAAAATTTAAAAAGTGAAGATACAGTTATTTTTAAAATAGACACATATGGTGGCTCAATAGCTTCTGCTGAAGAAATAAAAAATTCTATAATGAGATCTAAAGCAAAGACTATTTCTGTAGTAGATAATAAAGCTGAATCGGCGGGAGTGTTGTTGACTATTGCAAGTGATGAAGTTTATATGATTGAGGGTTCGACAATTGGGTCTGCAGAGCCAATTCCTAATACAGAAAAAACTTTATCTTATTGGAGGTCTATACTTTCAGATACGGCAATAAGACGTGGACGGAATGTAGATGTTATAGTAGCAATGGCAGACTCTGATGTAGCGATAGAAAATGTAGTTGAAAAGGGAAAACTTTTAAATTTAAATGCAGAAAAAAGTAAAGATTTAGGAATATCTGATTATACGTATAAAGATTTTGATGAATTTTTGACAGAAAATAATATAGTAGATTATGAGTTAGCTAATATGAATTTCGGCATGAAATTTTTAGATTTTATTTCATCTCAGGTAATTTCATCTCTATTTTTAATAATAGGTATGTCAGCTCTTGTCGTTGAATTATTTATGCCCGGTTTTGGAGTAGGCGGGGTTTTAAGCATAATAGCTTTTGGACTTTTTTTTGCAGGCAATATATTTGCAGGAAGTGCAAGTTGGTATGCTATGGCCATATTTGTTCTAGGGTTAGTATTGATATTTATTGAAATAATGATGCCGGGATTTGGGGTGGCTGGAATAAGTGGAATAATATCATTAGTATTAGGCGTAATATTTGCAATGGGTAGTTTAGAAGTTGCTATTAAATCATTATCTTTAGCTATAATTGTTACATTTGGTATAGGAATGTTTATGGTGAAAAAAGGAATGAAAACTAATTTATTTAATAGTCTTAAGTTAAATAATTCCCTTTCTTCTGAAGAAGGATTTTTAAGTGTTGATACAGCGAAGTTAAATGTTGGGGATATTTGCTTAACTAAAACTGTTATGAAACCTACAGGTTTTATTGAATATATGGATGTAAAGTATGAAGCAATTTCTGTAGATGGATACATAGACAAAAATGTTGAAGTCGAAGTTTCAAAGGTTGAAAAATCTAAAATTTATGTAAGGAGGGTAATTTAATGATGTTTAACAGTGGTGCGATTTTAGGTAGCGGTGTAATAATTTTATTTGTACTTGTTTTGATATTTTTCTTTTCTTTTGTTCCAGTAGGATTATGGATAACAGCTTTCTTCTCAGGGGTTAAAGTGAAAATTTCAACTCTTATTGGTATGAAACTTAGAAGAGTTAGACCGGGTAGAATTGTAAATCCAATGATAAAAGCTACAAAAGCTGGATTGAATTTGAGAATTGAAGATTTAGAAGGACATTATCTTGCAGGAGGAAATGTAAATACATTGGTAGATGCGTTGATTGCTGCAGAGAGAGCTAATATACCACTACCTTTTGAAAGAGGAGCTGCAATAGACCTTGCTGGTAGAAATGTATTGGAAGCTGTTCAAGTATCTGTAAACCCAAAGGTAATAGAAACTCCAAATATTTCAGCTGTGGCTCAAGATGGTATTGAAGTGATGGTAAAAGCTAAAGTAACTGTCCGTGCTAACATAGACAGGTTAGTCGGAGGGGCTGGAGAAGAGACAATAATTGCAAGAGTTGGAGAAGGTATTGTAACTACTGTTGGTTCTTCTATGACATACAAAGCCGTTTTAGAAAATCCGGATTCAATTTCTAAGATGGTTCTTGAAAAGGGATTGGATTCAGGGACTGCATTTGAAATACTTTCTATAGATATAGCTGATGTAGATGTTGCAAGAAATATTGGGGCAAGACTTCAAACAGACCAAGCTGAAGCTGATAAGAGAATTGCTGAAGCTAAAGCATCTGAAAGAAGAGCTATGGCGCTTGCTCGTGAACAAGAAATGAAAGCGGAAGTAGAAGCTATGAGAGCTAAGGTTGTAGAAGCTCAATCTCAAGTTCCACTTGCGATGGCAAAAGCTCTTAAGAATGGCAACATAGGAGCTATGGATTATTATAAAATTCAAAATATAAATTCTGATACAGACATGAGAAAATCTATATCTAATGCTACAGATGGCAAGGTAGATGATAAATAATGGGAAAAATATTAATTCCAATTGTATTTATTTTAATAAACATTTTAATAGACAAGAAAAAGGCTGATTCTAAAAAGAAATCTGAAAAAAAAATAGATTCGGATAATTTAATGGACGATAAGAATAAAAATAGTATTAAGCAAAAAAAGAAAGAAAAACAGAATTCAGTAGAAAGTCTAATAGGAAATTTGATTGAGTCTATAAAACCTCATCTTTCTCCAGAAGACCAGAAAAAATATTCTAAGAAGATTGAGAATAAAAAAGAAACTCAAGAACTTCTTGAGAAGATAAAAGCTGAAAGAGAAAGTATCAAAAATGATAAGTATGAGTTTGTAGAGCCTGAAGTTCAAGATGAAAAAGTAGAAATAAATATGAAAAAAGAATTTACTAGAGATGAACTTGTAAAAGCTATAGTAATGAAAGAAATTTTGGATAAACCAGTATCACTTAGGGAGAGTTAATCTCCCTTTTTCTGTGTCTGTGTAGAATACAGGATTTATTTATGATATAATTTTAGGTTACAGGAGGTATTAATGGCAGAATTAAAAGTTGATATTTCAAAATTAAATAGTGATTTAAAACCAATCTTATTTGGAAAATTAGATGAATATTTAATAACAATAGAGAAAAATTTTGATGTAAATATAAAAGCTTCAGATTATTTTTTAAATATAAAGGGAGAAAGAGCTGAGTTCGCTAAAATTCTATTAGAAAATTTAATGGAGTTGATACTAAGACAAAAGTCATTAGACAAAAGTGAATTTGATTATGCACTGAGCTTAGTTAAAGATGGGCATACGGAATCAATTGCTGAATTATTAAATGAAACGATAGTCTATACAGCTATGGGCAAGCCAATAAGGGCTAAGACATTGGGCCAAAAGAAGTATTTAGATGCAATTAAAAAGAATGATGTATGTTTTGGTATTGGCCCCGCTGGTACTGGTAAGACATATTTGGCGATGGCATGTGCTGTAAAAGCTTTTAAAAATCAAGAAGTTTCAAGAATAATTTTAACTAGACCTGCTGTTGAAGCTGGAGAAAGTTTGGGATTTTTACCTGGGGATTTACAGATGAAAGTAGACCCTTATTTAAGACCTTTATATGATGCACTTTTTGAAATGTTGGGCGTAGAGAATTACAACAAGTATGTTGAAAAGGGAATGATAGAAGTTGCTCCTCTTGCCTATATGAGAGGGAGAACTTTAGACTCAGCATTTGTAATATTAGATGAAGCTCAAAACACAACGAATGAGCAAATGAAGATGTTTTTAACAAGGCTTGGTTATGGTTCTAAAGCAATAATAACTGGAGATATAACTCAAACGGATTTGCCAAAATCAAAATCTTCAGGACTTAAGGTAGTCTTAAATATCTTAAAAAATGTAAAGGGAGTTGGAATTACTTATCTGACATCAAAAGACATTGTAAGACACCCATTAGTGCAAAGAATTATAGAAGCTTATGATAAATTTGAAAAGAGAAAATAATGGAAATACTTTTTGATGATAGACAAGATGATGTATATCTTGATGAAGAAGGAATAGAACTAATAAAAAAAGCTGTTGGAGAAACTTTGAACCATCTTAATATGGATAAAGATGTTATAGTAAGTATTTCACTGGTTAATGAAGAAGAAATACAAACTTTGAACAGAGATTTTAGGGGAGTTGATAAAGTTACAGACGTTTTATCTTTTCCTCTTGATGACGAGTTTCAAATACATCCTACAATGCTAGGAGATGTGGTAATTAATACTAAAAGGGTTCTTGAACAGGCTAAAGAGTTTGGACATTCTAATGAAAGAGAAATAGCATATTTAACAGTGCATTCAACTCTACACCTATTAGGATATGACCATATGCAAGATGATGAGAAAAAAGAGATGAGAGAAATAGAAGAAGTTGTTATGAAACGAATGGGAACTTTGAGGTGATAGATTGAAAAAAGGTGGATTTATTGCTTCGTTTAACAACGCAGTTCAGGGGATTATATCTGCATTAAAAACTGAAAGAAATTTAAAGTTTCATTATATAGCGGCATTGGGAACTATTTTTATATCTCTATTTATGGATTTTACAAAAACAGAATTTTTAATACTGTTATTGTCTATAATATTTGTGGTTGTTGCAGAGATGATAAATACAGCTATAGAGAGAACTGTAGATTTGATTGTGCAAGAATATAATCCAATTGCCAAGTATGTAAAAGACGTTTCAGCAGGAGCGGTTATGCTAAGTGCTATAAATGCATTTATAGTTGGATATTTGTTGTTTTACAATAAATTTGCAATGTACACTGAATTTGGTCTGAGAAAGATTGCTAATTCAAATGAACACTTGGCGTTTGTAACAGTTTTATTAGTTTTAATTTTGACTGTTGGAGGAAAGTATTTAAGAGCTAAAATAAATGGTGGCACTTATTTTCAAGGAGGAGCAGTTTCAGGACATTCAGCTTTGGCTTTTTGTGCTTCAACAATTATTTCTCTTCTTACAATGAATGCATTAATTACATTTTCAGTATTTGGAATAGCATTGTTAGTTGCAGAAAGTAGAGTAGAAGGTAAAATTCACACTATAAGCGAAGTGATTTCAGGGGCTATATTGGGGATAAGTGTGGCTATTATAATATTTAAGGTAGTGGGATAATGGAAAATAATAAGTTAATAGAAATGGCTATTGAAGCAAGAGACAACTATTCGTATACGCCATATTCAAATTTTAAGGTTGGAGCTGCAGTAGAAATGGAAGATGGTTCCGTTTATACTGGAGGGAATATAGAAATATCTTCATATTCACCAACTAATTGTGCAGAAAGAACTGCAATATTTAAAGCTGTCAGTGAGGGACATAGGGAGATCAAAAAAATAGCAATTGTATCTAGTGGAGGAGAAACATTTCCTTGTGGGGTGTGTAGACAAGTTATAAGAGAGTTTGGAAAAGATGTTCAAATATTAATAGCTATAACACCTGAAGATTATAAAGTTTTTACACTAGAAGAATTGTTGCCACATAGTTTTGGTCCGGAAGATCTAGGGGTGAAAAATGTTTAAATCAGGGTTTGTAACCATAATAGGACGACCAAATGTTGGAAAGAGTACATTGCTTAATCAAGTAGTCGGTCAAAAAATTTCGGCTATTTCAAACAAGCCACAGACTACAAGGAATAAGATTACTTTTATATACACTGAAGAAAATTTACAAGCTGTATTTCTAGATACTCCGGGTATACAATCTCCAAAAAATAAATTAGGCGACTATATGTTAAAAACTTCAGAATCTACACTTAATGAAGTTGATATAATAACATATATAGTAGATTGTTCTACAATGATTGGCAAGCTGGATTCATATATAATAAAGATTTTAAAGGAGCTAAATATAAAAACTCCTATAGTATTATTAATAAACAAAATAGATGAAATTAAAAAGGAAAATTTATTTGAGCTAATAGAAATGTATTCAAACTTAAATCTATTCAAAGAAATAATTCCGATTTCTGCACTAAAAAATGATGGGGTTAAAGATTATATTGAAGTTTTAAAAAAGTATTTACCAGAAGGACCCCAATATTATCCTGAAGACTTGGTAACAGATCAACCTGAAAAATTTATAGTGGCTGAATTAATTAGAGAAAAGGCACTTAGAAATTTATCTGAGGAAGTTCCTCATGGAATAGCAGTTTCTATAGAAAAGATGAAGTATAGAGAAAATAAAGAGATCTGTGATATAGATGCTAATATATATATTGAGCGTGAATCACATAAAAAGATAGTCATTGGTAGAAATGGTGATATGATAAAGAAAATAGGAACTCAAGCGAGAATAGAGATTGAAAATTTACTAGATTATAAAGTGAATCTCAAGCTTTGGGTTAAAGTTGAAAAGAATTGGAGAGAAAAAGAAATTAAATTAAAGAATTTCGGGTATCAATGAAAAATTCAATAACTACTGAGGTTATTATACTATCTGAAACTAAATACAGTGAGTCTAGTAAAATTCTTAGGGCGTATACTAAAGAAATAGGTAAAGTGAGTATTATGGCAAAGGGAGCACTTAGGCCTAAGTCTAACCTTGTAAGTTTTAGTCAACCATACTGTTATTTTCTATGTAATTTATCACAAGGGAAAAACTTTTATTATATAGAACCTATAAAAATAATAGATTCAAATTTCTTTTTGAGAAGAGACTATACTACTATTGTATTGGCAGGGTATATTTCTGAAATGGTAGAAAAGAGTTTTTTAGAAGGGGAAACTAATAAAACTGTATTTGATTTGATAGTTAAGACACTTAGACTGATGAATGGAAATAAAAATGTTGAAGCATTAGTTTTGGCATTTAGTTTAAAATATATAAGTTATATGGGATATAGACCAAATTTAAAAGAAGTAGAAAATCCATATTTTTCAAACTATGATGGCGGAGTTACAAATAAAGGTGGGACTATTTTGAGAATAGAAGATGTTTACTACCTAAAAAAATTGTTGTATACTTCATTAGATGAATTAGTATTTGATTATGATTTAACGAGAACGATATTTCTTTTAAATTTAATAGTAGATTATATTAAATATAATTTAGAAATTCACGAATTCAATTCTTTAAAAATTTTATAAGAATTGTAAAAGGAGGAGCAAATGTATTTTCAGGAATTGATACAAACATTACAAAATTATTGGCAAGAAAAGGGATGTATACTAATGCAACCTTACGATATAGAAAAAGGTGCTGGGACTATGAATCCACAAACTTTTCTAAAGGCGTTAGGGCCGGAAGAATGGAAGGTGTGCTATGTAGAACCTTCAAGAAGACCGGCTGATGGTAGATACGGAGAAAATCCAAACAGATTATATCAACATCATCAATTACAAGTAATTTTAAAACCATCACCAGAAGATGTTCAAGACCTATATTTAAATTCTTTAAAAGAAATAGGTATTGATCCATTGAAACACGATATAAGATTTATAGAAGACAACTGGGAATCTCCGACTCTTGGAGCTTGGGGCCTAGGTTGGGAAGTATGGTTAGACGGTATGGAGGTAACTCAATTTACATATTTCCAACAAGTAGGTGGAATAAATTGTGAATTGGAATCTGCAGAATTGACTTATGGTCTTGAAAGAATAGCAATGTATTTACAAGATGTATCAAATGTGTATGATATTCAATGGAATGAAAACATTAAGTACGGCGATGTATTTAAAGTAGCTGAATATGAACAATCAAAATATGCTTTTGAAATTTCAAATACTGAAATGTTAGTTGAACTATTCAACACTTATGAAAATGAATGTGAGAGAATTATAAAAGAAAAATTAGCTCTTCCTGCATATGATTACTGCTTGAAATGTTCTCATACATTTAATTTACTAGATGCAAGAGGCGCTCTTTCTGTGTCTGAAAGAACTGGATATATACACAGAGTTAGAAATTTAGCTAGACAAGTTGCTAATTTATATTTAGAGCAAAGAGAAGAATTGGGTTATCCATTAAAGAGAGGTGCTGAAGTTGAATAAATATTTATTAGAAATAGGAGTTGAAGAGTTACCTTCGAGATTCTGTCAAATGGCAATTGACCAATTAGAAGCAAAAGCAAATAAATTGATGAATGAATATTCTCTAGGATATGAAACAATAAAGGTAAATGCTACTCCTCGTAGACTTACACTTTTTATAAATGGATTAGATGAGAGACAACCTGATGTGGATCTAGAAGTTAAGGGTCCAGCTGCAAAAATAGCATTTGATGAAGCTGGAAATCCAACTAAGCCACTACAAGGCTTTATGAAATCTCAAGGTATTACTGAAAATGAAATATTTAAAAAAGAATTAAAAGGAACAGAATATATTTATGCCAATATTCATAAAAAAGGAGCAAGTTTCCAAGAAATAATATCTGAAAATATGTCAGACTTAATAAAGTCTATAAATTTCCCTAAAAATATGAAATGGGGAGGCAAGGCTATAAAATTTGCCAGACCTATTAGATGGATTGTTTCAATTTTAAATGACAAAGTAGTCCCATTTGAATTTGAAGGAATTAAGGTGTCTAACGCGACATATGGACATAGATTTTTAGGAAATGGCGAAATAGTTGTAGATAAAGTGGATAACTATGAAGCTCTTTTAGAAGAAAACTATGTAATTTTGGACCAAGATAGAAGAAGAGATATCATAAAATACGATTCAATGAAACTAGCTAAGTCAGTAAATGGAGAGATAGTTCCTGATGAAGATTTAACAGAAGAATTGACTTTTATAGTTGAATATCCAACTCCTATTATGGGAGAAATTCAAGAAAGATATTTGGAATTACCAAAAGAAGTTATAACAACTCCTATGAGAGACCATTTGAGATTTATACCGATTTATAATTCTAATGGAGGATTGTTGCCATATTTTATAACTATTAGAAACGGCAATGAAGATTATAAAGAGATAGTAATCAGTGGCAATCAAAAAGTTTTAGAAGCACGTTTAGAAGATGCTGTTTTCTTCTATAAAGATGATATTTCTAAACCATTGGAAGAATATAAAACTAATTTAAAGGGACTAATGTTTCATGAAAAATTAGGAAATATGCTGGATAAAACTGACAGGAATACTAAATTAGCAATCAAAATTGGAGAAGATTTGCAATTAGGAGAAACAACTAAGGAAGATTTAGAAAGAGCAGCAGAACTTTCTAAAGCTGACTTAACTACTAAATTAGTACAAGAATTTACAGAATTGCAAGGTGTTATGGGTTCTATATATGCTGAAAATTCAGGAGAAGCTGAAATTGTAGCAAAGGCTATAAATGAACAATATATGCCAAGATTTTCTGGAGATAAATTACCTGAATCAACAGTAGGTTCTGTACTGGCAATCGCTGATAAGTTAGATAGCATTTGTGGTATGTTTGCAGTTGGACTTATACCAACAGGTTCACAAGATCCATTTGCGCTTAGAAGACAAGCTATAGGTATTATAAATATTATTTTAAATAAGAAGTGGGATGTATCACTTAGTGATTTAATTGATTCTTCATTATTTTTATATACAGATGGCTTACAAATAACATTTGATTATGATGTAGTTAAAAAAGAAATTATTGAGTTTTTTAAAGGAAGAATGCAAACAATACTACAATCTCAAGAAATTAGATATGATGTAATAGATTCTGTTTTGGGAAGCAATGACAATATATTGACTATATTCACAAAAGCAGAAGATTTAAACAACTTCTTTAAGGAAGATAGAAAAGATATAGTTGATAGTTTTGTAAGACTTGAAAATATGTTAGATAAAGCTGAAAAAATAGAAGGAATCAATGAAACATTATTGACTGAAAAAGAAGAAATTGAACTTTATAAAAATTCAAAAGAAGTATTACCTGGAGTAGAAAAATTAATTGCTGTAGGAGAATATCAAGAAGCAATTTTAAAACTGTCTGAACTTTCACCTTCAATACAAAACTTCTTTGAAAATATATTTGTATTAAGCGATAATGTAGATTTAAAAAATAATAGAATGAGTTTACTACATTCAATAGATGTTGTGATCAAGGAGATATTGGATATTAAAAAGCTTGTCATAAATTGAGGTGAGTTTTGGAACTAACAAGTAGGCAGAACGAAATAGTTGCCATTGTCAAAGAAAAAGGTCCTATAACTGGTGATGAAATAGCTAGAGAGTTGAATATATCAAGGTCAACTATACGAAGTGATTTAACTATACTGACAATGATAGAAATTCTTGGAGCTAGACCAAAAGTTGGGTATTACTATTCAATGGAAAATAAAGATAATGGGCTTAAGAAGAAAATAGATACTATTCTTGTCAAAGACACTATGAGCGTACCTGTGGTTATGGATGAGAACACTAGTGTGTATGATGTTATAGTTGGGTTATTTTTAGAAAATGTGAGTTCGATTTTTATATCGCAAAATGGAGTTTTATCAGGAGTTGTTTCAAGAAAAGATTTGTTGAGGACAACTCTTGGTAAAATGAATTTAAGTGTAACTCCTGTAGGTCTTATTATGACGAGAATGCCTAATATAATCTATGTAAAAGAAGATGATAATATATTAGATGCAGCAATAAAAATTTTTGAACATAAGATAGATTCTTTACCTGTAGTAAGAGAAAGTAAGTCGGGATTAAAATGTGTTGGTAGGTTTACCAAGACCAATATCACTAGAATTTTTGTTGATTTGGTTAGAGAAGATTTTTAGGAGGACTAATGACAGATAATACACTTGTAATATATGTAATTTCAGATTCTGTTGGAGAAACTGGAGAACTCATTGCCAAAGCTAGTGTAAGACAGTTTGAGACACACAACTATGAAGTTAAGAGATATCCATATCATAATAGTATAGAGCAAATTGAACCAATTCTTTATGAAGCAGCTAAAGAACAGAAATCTCTTATAATTTATACAAATGTAGTTCAAGAAACTAGAGATTTTATAAATGAAAAAGCTGAAGAATTAAATTTAAAAGTTGTCGATGTAATGGGTGAGCCGTTAAATAAACTTGAAGATGTATTAGGATATAAACCTTTAAGAGAACCAGGGCTTATTAGAAGACTTGATGAGAATTACTTTAAAAAAGTTGAAGCTGTTGAGTTTGCAGTTAAGTATGACGATGGGAAAGACCCAAGAGGTGCTAAAAAAGCAGATATTTGTCTTGTTGGTATATCACGTACATCGAAAACACCATTATCAATGTATTTAGCTAACAAACATTATAAGGTTGCAAATATACCTTTAGTTCCGGAGGTTCCTGTACCTAAAGAAGTATATGATAAGGATATTAGAAGAATTATAGGACTTACTTGTAACCCGGAAAAATTAATATCAATAAGAACTGAACGTTTAAAAGCATTAGGTTTGTCATCATCTGCTAAGTATGCAAATATTGAAAGAGTAAAAGAAGAACTTGACTATTCGAAAAAAATAATGGAAGAATTAGGGTGTGTAGTTTTTGATGTTACAAACAGTGCCATAGAAGAAACTGCAGAACTAATAATTGAACACATGAAGAAAGTCTTTTAAATTTACTTTTAAAACTTTCAACAATATTCTATACTTAAAATGGCAAAAGGTGGTGGTAATATGAACCCAAGAGAGAATAGAGAAAAACTTGAACACATGATTTTATACAAGACAGCAACTTTTTCTGATATGTCAAAAGGTAGAGTGATGCCCGAAGAAGATTGTGATATGAGAACGTGCTTTCAGAGAGATAGAGATAGAATTCTACACTCTAAGGCATTTAGAAGATTAAAGCATAAAACTCAAGTTTTCATATCTCCAGAAGGAGATCACTTTAGAACAAGATTAACTCATACTCTTGAAGTTTCTCAAATAGCGAGGACAATAGGTAGATTGCTTGAGTTAAATGAAGATTTGATAGAAGCTATGTCTTTGGGTCATGATTTAGGACACACACCATTTGGTCATAGTGGAGAAACTATTTTAAATAAATTGCATCCAAAAGGATTTAAACACAATGAGCAATCTATAAGAGTTGTAGAATTTCTATCGACAACAGAAAATAGAGTCGGTTTGAATTTGACACATGAAGTTAAAGACGGTATTTTAAACCATTCCGGAGAAGGTCAGGCTGAATCTTTAGAGGGGAAGATAATAAAATATGCTGATAGAATAGCTTATATAAATCATGATATTGACGATGCAATAAGAGCTGGCATAATCAAGGAAACGGATTTACCGGATGATTTAATAAAAATTCTAGGTAATAGTCATTCAAAGAGAATTGATACTATGATAACTTCTATCTACAAGAACTCTTACCATAAAGATTTTGTTAAGATGGAACCGGATATAGAAACTGCAACTTTAGCTTTAAGACAGTATATGTTTAAAAATGTATACTATGATAAAACAGTAAAGTCAGAGAATGAAAAGATATATCACATTATAGGATCTCTATTTGATTACTACATGAGAGATTTAAATAGAATACCAAGAGAACACTTGAGTTTATATGAAAATATAAAACACATAGATGAAGATATTGTAAGTGATTATATAGCTGGAATGACTGATATATATGTAGTCGAGATATATAAAAAATTGTTTATTCCGAAAGGGTGGGCAAATGAGTTATATAGTAGATGATGAAGTATTAGAAAAAATAAGGTCTCAAGTAGATATAGTTGATTTGATATC
>NZ_JAXDSS010000132.1:0-3572 GCF_034090345.1 Peptoniphilus sp.
GGAAGCTCATCTGGTGGATTCGGAGGATTCAGAGGTGGCGGAGGCTCTTCAGGCGGCGGAGGCTCCAGTGGAAGCTGGTAAAATTGAATTGAAACAAAAGACAGTGAGAAAAATCTTACTGTCTTTTTGAATGATGACAAAAAGGAGAAAGCTATGAATATAGTGAATGAATTATTTAAATTGCAAGATTTAAAGTATGCTGAGTTTCAAAGTAAATTGGTGCCGACAATAGAACGAGAACTTTTTATAGGGGTTAGAGTTCCGGAGCTTCGTAAATTTGCTAAAGAATTGGTAAAGAAAAATACATATTTAGATTTTTTAGATGATTTACCACATAAGTACTATGATGAGAATATGCTACACAGTCTAATATTATCAGAGCTGCAAGATTATGAAATGTGTATTGAATTAATAGATAAGTTTTTAAAATATATAGACAATTGGGCTGTGTGTGATATTTTGTCTCCAAAAAATTTTAAGAAAAATAAAAAGAAATTAATAGAAAAAATAAAATCTTGGTCAGCTTCAGATGATACATACACTTGTAGATTTGGAATAGGTATGTTGATGACACATTATTTAGATGAAGATTTTGAAGTGGAGTATTTAGAAATTCCAAGTAGAATTCATTCTAAAGAGTACTATGTGAATATGATGATAGCTTGGTTTTTTGCAACTGCATTGGTAAAAAAATGGAATGAGACAATCGTATATGTTGAAAATAAAAAATTGGATAGTTGGGTGTATAACAAAACTATACAAAAAGCTTGTGAGAGTTTAAGGATAACAAAAGAGCAGAAAGAATATTTAAGACTATTAAAAATTAAATAATAAATATGGATTGAAATTTCTTAGGTAATAAATTAAACGGTATAGAATATGAACAGAATTTATTTAAAAAGTTTAATTTATAAAACTCTGTAATTAATTTTTTAAATTGCATTGACTTTAAAATCAGTATTAATTATAATCAAGATTGTATGAATTTAATAAAATAAGTAAAAAGTTTAGTGGTGGTGTACATGGATATAGGAAGTAAGATAAAAAATTTAAGAGTTCAACAAGAGCTGACTCAAGAAGAACTTGCAGACAGGTCTGAACTTACAAAGGGATTTATTTCTCAACTTGAGAGAAACTTAACTTCTCCCTCAGTAGCCACATTAATTGATATCCTTGAAGCACTGGGAACGACGCCGATTGAATTCTTTTCATCGGATAAGGAAGAGAAAATTGTATTTACGGCTGATGATCAATTTGTGAGTGAGAAGGAAGATTATGTTATTAACTGGGTTGTACCAAATGCACAGAAAAATTTGATGGAGCCGGTTGTTATAGAGTTAGAAAAAGGTGCAGTATCCAAAAAGAATCCTCCATTTGAAGGAGAGGTATTTGGATATGTGGAGAAAGGTAAAGTAAAATTAATATTTGGTGATAAAAAGTACAAACTAAAGATAGGAGATACTTTTTATTTCAAGGCAGATAGTGAATTTTATATTGAAAATGGAGAAGCTTTAGCGAAGGTATTGATGGTGAGCTCTCCGCCACATTTTTAAGGAGGATTCATGAGCGAATATGTAATTAATTTAAAAAATATAAATAAGAGTTATGGTGATGTGCAAATTTTAAAAGATTTTAATTTGCAAGTTGTAAAGGGAGAGTTTTTGACATTGCTTGGCCCAAGCGGATGTGGAAAGACAACCACTCTTAGAATTATTGGAGGATTTGAAACTCCTGAATCAGGACAAGTTATATTTGAGGGAAAAGATATAACCAATCTTGAACCATATCAAAGAAATATAAACACAGTATTTCAAAATTATGCATTATTCCCACATTTAAATGTTTTCGATAATGTAGCTTTTGGTCTTAGAATTAAAAAGTTGCCAGAGAGCGAAATAAAACAAAAAGTGGAAAAGACTTTAAAAATTGTGAACTTAGCTAATTTTTCTAAGAGAAAAATAACTTCTCTTAGTGGTGGGCAACAACAGAGAATCGCGATTGCAAGAGCATTGGTAAACGAGCCGGAGGTAATACTATTAGATGAGCCTTTGGGAGCATTGGACTTGAAGTTAAGACAAGAAATGCAAGTTGAACTTAAAAAAATTCAGCAAGAAGTTGCAATCACTTTTATATATGTAACTCATGACCAAGAAGAAGCTCTTTCTATGTCAGATAAGATAGTGGTAATGAATGAAGGACGTATTGAGCAATACGGAACTCCTATAGATATATATAATGAGCCAAAGAACGCTTTTGTTGCAGATTTTATCGGAGAAAGTAATATTATTTCTGCTGTTATGAAAGAAGATTACAAGGTTGAATTCTTAGGACATGTATTTGATTGTGTTGACACTGGATTTTCTAAAAATCAAGAAGTTGAAGTTGTGGTTCGACCTGAAGATATAGACCTTGCGGAAACTGGTATGATTTATGGTACAGTTATTTCAGAAGTATTCAAAGGTGTGCACTATGATATAGAAGTTCAAGTTGGGGATTATATAATGTTGGTTCAATCTACAGATAGTAGAGAGATAGGGTCAAATGTTGGAATAAGTGTAGACCCTGATTTGATACATGTAATGGGTGAGAAATGAAAAAATATTCGTATGTTTATGCACTCTGGGCTGCAATATTTATAGTTTTTCCAATAATTCTTATATTTATGTATTCTTTCAACGGCAGTTCTTCAATGGGATTTGAAAATTTTGAATTTTCATTGGCAAATTATAAAAGTTTTTTTGAGCCGTTGTATTTAAAAATTTTGGGAATATCAGTAGGAGTTGCTCTTTTATCTACAGTAGTTTGTCTATTGATAGGCTATCCGGTAGCTTATATAATAGCTAATTTAAAACCGAGTATAAGACAGAATGTAATACTTTTATTCATAATTCCAATGTGGATGAACTTTTTGTTGAGAACTTATGCGTGGCTTACTATTTTGGGAAATAATGGACTTTTAAATAAAGCATTTGCATTAATAGGTTTGGGTCCGTTTGATTTAATGTACAATATGAATGCTGTTATGATAGGTATGATTTATAATTTCTTACCGTTCATGGTACTTCCTATATATACTATACTTCTAAAAATAGATAAAAATCTTTTAGATGCAGCAAGTGACTTAGGGGCAAATAGGTTTAAAGTTTTCACAAAGGTAATATTACCTTTATCTTTGCCGGGAGTTTATACGGGAATTACAATGGTATTTATACCGGCTATTTCAACATTTGTAATTTCAAACTTACTTGGCGGACACAATATTTATCTAATAGGGAACTTGATTGACCAACAGTTTTCATTTACAGGAAACTGGGGATTCGGTTCAGCGGTTTCAATGATATTGATATTTATACTTCTAATAATTATGGGAGTTAATAAAATATTTGATAAAAATCATGAAGGAGGTAATATATTTTGAGAAAAATAATAGATAAATTTTATCTCGTTCTAATTTTTATATTTTTATATGCACCAATAGTTACATTGATGGTATTTTCTTTTAATGATTCCAAGTTAAAAGGTAAGTGGGCAGGGTTTACTTTGAAATGGTATAAAAATTTATTTACCGACCC
>NZ_JAXDSS010000005.1:0-21795 GCF_034090345.1 Peptoniphilus sp.
TTTATTTTGTCACTTAAGCATGCCAAAATTTATGATTTGGACGGAGATTTTGCAACTTTAAAGGATTGGACAGAACTTGAGAATGTTAGAGTATATTATGATTTTTTCAAGAAATATTCTGACGAATTTGAGGAGTAGTATGTACAAAATTATTTTAATAGATTTAGATAATACAATTTTGGATTTCAATGCGGCTGAGGAAAACTCTATAAGATACTTGTTTGAAATTTATGGAGTTGAAAATAATAGAGAAAATTTGGAAAAATATAGAAAAATAAATGTTTATATGTGGGGGGAACTTGAAAAGGGGAATATGTCAAAAGATGAAATTTTGACAAAAAGATTTGAAGAATTTTTCAAACTATTTGGAATTGAGGTAGACGGAAAGAAAGCAGAAGATGTTTTCAGAAGTCATCTGGATAGAAATAGTCAGTTGATTGACGGGGCATTTGAATTATTATTGGAATTGAAAAAGATGGATAAAAAAATTTATACGGCTTCTAATGGAGTTTATAGTACTCAAATTAAAAGAATGACTGATTCAAAGATATATAATTTATTTGACGGACATTTTATTTCTGAAAAAGTTGGTTTTGAAAAACCGGATAGGAGATTTTTTGAATATTGTTTTAAAAATATTGATGGAGCAAATTTAAAGAATATGTTGATGGTTGGGGATAGAATAGAATCGGATATAAATGGTGCTAAAAATTTTGGGATTGACAGTTGTTATTTTGATAAAAAAGGTATAATGAATGAGAGTTTGGCAACGCACACTATAAATCATTTATCTGATTTGTTAAAGATAGTATAAAAATGCCAAGCTCTCCACAAAGCTTGGCGAAGTAGACAGATTTCTCTGCCCAAGGGTATTAAAATTATACAAGAGAATTTAAGTCGTGTCAAAGCTTTACAAATATTTGTAGAGCTTTATAATTTAAATTAATAAATTAAATAGGAGGATAAAATGGAATTAAAAAATAAGTCAGTATGGCAATCAATAAGTCCGGAACAATATAAAGAAATTTTTGAATATTCAGATAGGTATAAGCATTTTTTAGACATGTCAAAGACGGAAAGGGAAGCTACTAAGTTCATAATTGAAGAAGCTGAAAAGAGAGGGTACGTTTCTTTAGAAGAAGCTTTGAAAAAAGATATAAAATCAGGGGATAAAATTTATTTAAACAATCATAACAAGTCATGCGTTTTGTTTGTAATAGGTAGAGAAGAATTGGAAAATGGTATGAACATAGTTGGTTCACACATAGATTGTCCAAGACTTGATTTAAAACAAAGACCTCTTTATGAAGATTCTGATTTGGCTTTGTTAAAAACTCACTATTATGGTGGAGTTAAGAAATATCAATGGCCTACAATTCCTTTGGCACTACACGGAGTTATAATTACTCAAGACGGAGAGAAAAAAGAAATTGCTATTGGTGAAAAAGTAGATGACCCTGTATTTTTCATAAATGATTTATTGCCACATCTAAGTCAAAACCAAAATACTAAAAAACTTAGTGAGGGTATTGAGGGAGAACAATTAAATGTAGTTGTAGGACACTCAACTTATGGAAGTGATGAAAAGGAAAATCCAATAAAGAAACTTGTACTTGAATATTTAAATGAAAAGTTTGGAATGGTTGAGGAAGATTTTATTGTTTCTGAACTTGAAATTGTACCGGCTAGTCCGGCAAGGGATGTTGGATTTGACAGATCGCTTGTGGCAGCTCACGGACATGATGACAGAGTTTGTAGTTATGCAAATTTAGAGGCGATATTTAAAGTTGAAAACCCTAATAAAACTGTAGTCGCTCTTTTTGCAGATAAGGAAGAGATAGGCTCTGTAGGGAATACAGGAATGCACGCAAGATTTTTTGAAAATGCAGTTGCTGAAATTATAAACAAAATGGGAGACTATAATGATTTAAAACTTAGAAGAGCTCTTGCAAATTCAAAGGTGCTTTCAGCAGATGTAACAGCGGCAATTGATCCTGCTTTTAAAGAAGTTATGGACGAAAAGAACGCATCTAAACTCGGATATGGAATAACAATGTCAAAGTATACAGGTTCTCGCGGTAAAGGTGGATCTAATGATGCCAATGCAGAATTTTTACATGAAATTAGAAAAGTATTTAATGAAAATGGAATAATTTGGCAAACAGGGGAACTCGGAAAAGTTGACCAAGGGGGCGGTGGAACTATAGCCTATATATTAGCTGAGTCAGGTGCTCAAGTTGTAGATATGGGAACTGGAATGCTTTCAATGCATGCTCCAATAGAATTGGTTTCCAAAGCTGATGCTTATATGACTTATAAAGCTTATGAAGTTTTTATGAAGAATATATAATGAGGTAATATATGAGGAGAAAAGATAGGGAACAAGATACAAATTTTGGACTAAATGTAATAGATAATACAAATTTTGGAGTAATGACTTTAAAGAAAAATGGTTACTCTCTTCCACTTACTTTTAGTAGAGATGAAAATATTCTTTATTTTCACTGTGCTATGCAAGGGCAAAAAGTAGATTATATCGAAGATGGAGATTTAGTGAGAATAGTGTTTGTCTCTCAATCTGAAACTCCAAGAGAATACACTCCTCAAAGTATTAGGGATATAATAAAAAATGGTGGAAATACTTCAGGTAAAATTTTTACAATTGAGTATAAGAGTGCAATTGTAGAGGGCAAAATTTACAATGTAGAGGATGAGAAAGAAAAGATACATTCTTTGAAAATTCTATGCGAAAGGCTTGAACCGGATATGATGGAGTTCTTTGACCACGCAATAGAAAGGTCTCTCAAAGTTACAAAAGTTTATAAGATAGAAATAGATGAAATAGAATCAAAAGCCAAAGAAGTAGTTAAGATGTAGAAAAGGTCCATTGTGTAAAAGCAATGGATTTTTTATTTTTATGGAAAATAGTTTATAATAGTAGTGTAAGTTTAAAATTAATTTAGTTTAGATATAGAGGTAATTTGTGAGCAGAGAAGAAAAAGTTATAGAGAAAAAACAAAATATGCATAATTGTGCGCAGGCAATTGCTTGTACGTATTGCGATTATGTTGGCATAGATGAAGAGACTATGTATAACTTAACTCAAGGGTTTGGAGCGGGAAATGGCACAATGGAAGGAACTTGTGGAGCTATTTCAGGAGCAGAAGTAATAATTGGTTTAATCAATAAAAATTCGGGGGATACAATGAAAGATAGCAGAAAGATAATGAATGAATTTAAAGAGAAAAATAAATCTGTCTTATGTAAAGATTTAAAGGGAATTGAAACTGGAAAGCCTCTAAGAAGTTGTGAAGGCTGTGTAAGAGATGTGGTTAAAATTTTGGAGAGTATAATAGACGAAAAACCATTATAAAATTTAAATGTAAAGAGATGATTTGATGGCAAAACAATATACAAAAGAATTGATTAGAGATGTATTTTGGGAATTAGCCGGAAAGAATACATTAAAAGATGTAACAGTAAGTGAAATAGCAAAAATATGTGAAATAAATAGAAATACTTTTTATTACTACTATGAAGACATCTATGATTTGATGAGAGAAATTTTAGATGAAGAGCTTGAAAAAGTGGACATACAATTTAACGAAACACTTTCTTGGGAAGATAGTTTTTTAGTTGCGAGTGAATTTATCTTAAAAAATAAAAAAGCAGTCTACAATATTTTTAAATCAGTCGAAAGAAAAACTATGTATGACTATGTGTTCAAAGTAGCAGGAATAGTAATGACTAAGTATGTAGAAAATGAAAGTAAAATAAAAAACATAAGGGCTTCAAAAAGAGATAAGGATTTAATAAGTTATTTTTATCAAGCAGCTCTTACAAGTTTTGTGGTCAAATGGATAGATGATGGAATGGTTGAAGAGCCAGAGAGCATAGTATACAGAATAGGCTGTCTATTTGACGGAAATATTGAAAAATCTTTGAGAAAGAGCGAAGAATTAAATAATTAGGCAAAATATGACAAGTGTTCGAATTTTGGACACTTGTTTTTAGTTAACCATAACAATATTTATTTTGTAGTGATATCCTTGTATACAAGGAGGGAAGATATGGAAATAAAAACATTTGATAAGCGTTTGAAACTTGATAACGGAGATTATGATAGATTAGTACACGCGAGAAAACCTAAGGGGATAGAAGATAAGAGAGCATACATAATAGGTTCAGGCTTAGCGGGACTTTCTGCGGCAGGATTTTTAATTAAAGATGCTCAAATGGACGGAAAAAATATCCACTTCTTGGAACAATGTGAGCTACCTGGCGGAGCATTGGATGGAGAATTTATGAGTAACATAGGATATGTAGCTCGTGGTGGTAGAGAAATGGGACATCACTTTGAAGTTTTATGGGACTTATTCAGTGTTATTCCATCAGCTGAAGACCCTGAAATGACAATTTTGGATAATTTGTATTATACAAATTTAGATGACCCCAATTATAGCAACTGTCGTATCACACATAAGTGTGGAGAAAGATGGGACAATGCTAAATTTAATTTAGGACAAGATTTAGTAAAAGAGATAGTGATGTTTTTATCTATGCCGGACGAAGCACTACAAGATTTAAAAATAGAAGATGTATTATCACCTGAACTACTCAAAACTGATTTTTGGACTTTCTGGAGAAGTATGTTTGCCTTTGAAAATTGGCACAGTGCTTTAGAAATGAAACTCTATATGAATCGTTTCATACACCATGTAGAGGGATTACCTAATTTATCAGCTCTACAATTTACAAGACATGACCAATTTATCTCAATTGTAGAGCCGATGATAAAATGGCTAAAGGAAAAAGGCGTTCAATTCGATTACAATACAGCTGTAAAAAATGTTGAATTTGAAATTTTGACAGATAAAAAAGTAGCTAAAAAAATAGTTGCCGAAGATAATAAAGGCAATGATAAATCTATAGAGCTTACAGAAAATGATTTGGTATTTATTACTAACGGTTCAATTATAGAGTCTTCCGGATATGGAGATGATGACACTCCAGCACCATTTATAAGAGAACCTGGAAGTAGTTGGGAACTTTGGAATAACATTGCAAGTCAGTGCGAAGAGTTTGGAAATCCAGAAGTGTTCAGTACTGATTTTGAAAAGACAAATTGGGAATCTTGTACTGTAACTTGCCACGATAGAAAAATAGCTCCTTATATTGAGAAGATAACTAAGAGATCTCCATATACTGGAAAAACTGTTACAGGTGGTATTGTAACTGCAAGAGATTCATCATGGTTGATGAGTTGGACTATAAACAGACAAGGTCAATATCCTACACAACCTAAAGATGATGTAGTAGTTTGGGTTTATGGATTGTTCACAGACAAAGACGGAGACTATATCAAGAAGAAGATGAGAGATTGCACAGGTAAGGAAATTACAAAAGAATGGCTTTACCACATAGGAGTTCCTATAGAAAAGATAGATGAAATAGCTCAAACTTGTACAGCAGTGCCTGTTATGATGCCGTTTATAACATCACATTTTATGCCGAGAAAATTTGGAGACAGACCTTATGTAGTTCCAAAAGACGGAGTAAACTTTGCGTTCATAGGTCAGTTTGCAGAAACTCTTGATAATCCGGGAAGAGATACAATCTTTACTACTGAATATTCAGGACGTACTGCTATGGAAGCTGTATATGTTTTGACAGGAGTTGAAAAAGCTGTACCAGAAGTATTTGCTTCAAGATATGACATCAGATATCTATTGAGTGGATTGGTTGGTCTATTAGATGGAGAAAAACCGGAAATTAAATTGCCATGGATAGTAAGGCACAAAGTAAAAGCTATGTTGGCAGGAACTGAGATAGAACAGATTTTAAAAGAGTATAATGTAATTGAATAGCGAATATTTTTAAAAGAAAGCATAGTTGGTGAAAGCCAGCTATGCTTTTTAATTAGTCTTTAAAGAGAAATTCTTATTAAATATATATTTTAAAATGATATACTTAATATAAGCTTAATAAAAATAAATTTAAGGGGAATATTGTGAAAAAATTAATTTTAATTACTATAGCTTTTACTTGTATAGGTAGTTTTATAATTTATTATAATAAAGATATAGTTTTTCAAAAGGGAAATCCAATTCCATACTTAATAGCAATATCAAAAATAAAAAAAGAAAAACCTTATGTAGAATTAGATAAAAATATTTTAATTTCAAAAAATGAAGATAGTTTATATCTTTTTAAACATTTTGAGAATGATATGAAAATTAAGTTTAAAGAACAAATGGGAAGTGGATATATATTTAGTGATGAGAATAAAGATTATTTATTAACATCAGAAGTATATTTGAAAAAGTATATAGTGTGGAATATACATGAAATAAATAAATATTGATAAATTTAAAGTTTTTTGAAAACTTTGTAAGTATATTAAATTTAATCCAAATATAGAGGTGAGTTTAGATTGTATATTATAAGAATTATTTTGCCGGTGATATTGGTAGGAATCGCAACAATTTATATTATTAATCTTGTAAAAAATAAATCTAAAAAAAGCGATAAAGATGAAAACTATCTATCAGAAGGAATGTCATTAGGATTGTGTTTTGGAACTGCAGTTGGGATAGCTCTTGGTCAGGACAATTTAGGCATATTTGTCTCCTTGGGAATTTTGTTAGGGATAGTAGTTGGAACTATCATTAAGAAATAAATTATTTAAAACTAGAAAATTAGAAAAATTTCTAAAAAATTTACAAAATTTAACAAAAAAATAACAATTATTGTATAAAGTTTGATTATCATATAATATTATCTATAAGAGATATATTAAATAATATGTAGGTATTATTTTTAGGGGGAGAGCTTGTGAGCAGATTAGAATTAAAATCACCTAGTAGAGCTAAAATTATAATCGATGATATTTATGAAAATTTGAAAAAACGTATAGAATCCAGCCCACCTGGATTATGCCCTGTTGATACTACAAGAGCTTTTATAGAGATGTGTCATGCGCAGACATGTGGCAAATGTATTCCTTGTAGGGTAGGGCTGCAACAACTTAAAAATTTATTGACTGATGTTTTAAATGGAAAAGCTAATATGGGCACATTGGACTTAATTGAAGAGACGGCAAAATCGATTTCTGAAACTGCTGATTGTGCAATAGGATATGAAGCTGCTCATATGGTACATAGGAGCATAATCAACTGTAGGGACGATTATGAAGAACATGTTATAAATGGAAGATGTATATGTATGACTACTCAACCTGTTCCGTGTGTTGCATTATGTCCTGCGAACGTGGACATACCGGGTTATGTAGCGTTGATTAGAGAACATAGATATGCTGATGCGATAGCACTTATAAGAAAGGACAATCCATTCCCGACCACTTGCGGGTTCATATGTGAGCATCCTTGTGAAGATAGATGCAGAAGAAATATGGTTGATGATTCAGTGAATATTCGTGGACTAAAAAGATTTGCGGCAGATATGGCGGGTAAGGTCCCAACTGAAAAGTGTGCAAAGTCAACTGGGAAAAAAGTTGCCATAGTCGGAGGTGGACCTGCCGGTCTTTCTACAGCATATTATCTACAGTTGATGGGGCATCAGACTACTGTATTTGAAATGCTTCCGGGTTTGGGAGGTATGCTTAGATATGGTATTCCGAATTATAGATTACCAAAAGAGAGATTGGATGACGATATTGAAGCTATACTTGAAACTGGTGTTGAAGTTAAATATGGACTTAAAATTGGTATAGACATAGATTTAAACGATTTAAGAAGAGATTATGACGCAGTACTCATAACAGTTGGGGCATCTACTGATAAAAAACTTGGCTTAGATGGTGAAAAGAGCGAGGGAATAGTTTCAGCTGTAAAATTTTTAAGAGATGTCGGCATGGGGAAATTGCCGGACATTTCAGGTAAAAGGGCAGCTGTAATCGGGGGCGGAAATGTTGCTATGGACGCAGTTAGAACTTTGGTACGTTTAAATGCTTCAAAAGTCAGTTGTGTTTATAGAAGAAGAATAGCTGATATGACAGCTTTGCCTAATGAAATTGAAGGGGCTTTAGCAGAGGGAGTTGAAATGGTGACATTAAAAGCTCCTTCAAGACTTGAGATAGAAGATGGAAAGCTAAAGGGAATCTGGGTTGAACCTCAGATGATATCTAAAATAAAAGGTGGTAGAGCGTCAGTTACTCCAAATGGAGAAGCCGAACAGTTCATTCCTTGTGAAGTGTTGGTAGTTGCAATTGGACAAAATATTGAAACTGAGCACTACGAAGGTGTAGGAGTGCCTATTGAAAAGGGAAAGATATTCACATTACCTAATGGAGGTTTTAGAGGAATACCCGGACTTTTTGCCGGCGGAGATTGTGCGTCAGGGCCTGCAACTGTAATAAAGGCAATAGCCGCTGCAAAAGTAATGGCAGCTAATATAGATGAGTACCTTGGCTATCATCATGAAATCACTTGTAGTGTAGATATACCTGAGCCTAATATAGAGGACAAGACTTATTGTGGAAGAGTTGAACTTCCAGAGAGAGAAGCTTGTATGAGAGTATTAGATTTTAACGGAGTGGAACTAAATATGAATGAAAAGGCAGCACATCAAGAGGTAGCGAGATGTTTGAGATGTGACCACTTCGGCTTTGGCATATTTAAGGGAGGTCGTGAAAGCATATGGTAAATTTAACAATTGATAATGTAAAAATTGAAGTTGCTGAGGGAACTACCATAATGCAAGCAGCAAAGAGCAAGGGAATAGAAATACCACATCTATGTTACTTAAAAGATTTAAATGAAATAGCAGCTTGTAGAGTGTGTGTAGTTGAAGTTGAAGGCAAGGGAAAACTAATAACAGCTTGTAACAATGTAGTTGAAGAAGATATGGTTATATTTACCAACAGCCCTAAAGTAATGCTCGATAGGATGAGAACGGTACAGATGATACTTTCTCAACACGATTGTAAATGTGCTACTTGTGTGAGAAGTGGAAACTGTTCACTTCAAAAGCTTTCAAACGATTTAAATATACAAGATGTTTTGTATGAGGAAAACTTAGAACACCAAGTATGGGACAATTCTTTTCCACTTATAAGAGATTCTAAAAAGTGTATAAAATGTATGCGCTGTATACAAGTTTGCGATAAAATGCAGAGTTTAAATATTTGGGAGTTAGAGGGAACCGGAGCAAGAACGACTGTAAATATATCCGGCTCAAGAACCATTGCTGAATCTGATTGTTCTCTTTGTGGACAGTGCATTACACATTGTCCTGTTGGAGCATTAAAAGAAAGAGATGATACGAGTAAGTTGTGGGAAGCAATAGCCTCTGAAGATAAAATTGTCGTAGTTCAAGTTGCACCGGCTGTTAGAACTTCTTGGGGTGAAGAAGTTGGTTTAGACATCAAAGACGCAACTGTAAATAAAATTTTTGATGCGCTTAAAAAAATGGGTGTAGATTATGTTTTTGATACAGCGTATTCTGCTGACTTGACTATAATGGAAGAGGCAAATGAATTTTTAGATAGGTTTAACAACAATGAATTAGATGAAAGACCTATGTTCACCTCTTGCTGCCCTGGATGGCTGAGATTTATCAAGGGACAATTTCCGCACTTGGTTCCTCAACTTTCAACTGCAAAATCTCCTATGCAAATGTTCGGCTCAGTTATGAAGACATATTTTGCAGAAAAAATTGGAAAGAAGCCGGAAAATATATATTCTGTAGCAGTTATGCCTTGCTTGGCAAAAAAAGGCGAAAGTGAAATGGAACTATTTTATGAAGAATATGCCGGACACGATACAGATTGTGTAATAACAACACGTGAACTTGTGAGAATGTTAAGAGCGGCACACATAAATTCCAACACTCTTGAAGATATAGAACCAGATAAGCTTTTTGAAAAGAGCTCAGGAGCCGGTGTGATATTTGGCGCAACTGGGGGAGTTATGGAAGCTGCTTTGAGAACGGCATATTATACTATTATGGGTGAAAACTGTTCTCCTGATGCTTTTGAAGTTGTCAGGGCAGAATCTCAAGACACTGGAGTGAGTGAAGCAAGTTTTAATTTAAATGGTATTAAATTGAGAGTTGCGGCAGTGAATGGACTTGGAAATGCAAGGAAGTTAATCGAAGAGATAGAACGTGGCGAAAAGAAATATGATTTTGTGGAGGTTATGGCTTGCCCCGGAGGATGTGTAGGAGGCGGAGGTCAACCTATACACGACGGAGATGAGCTAGCCTTTGAAAGAGGAAAGAATTTATATTTCCTAGATAAAAAATCTGAGTTGAGATACTCTCATGAGAACGAAGATGTGAAATCTCTATATGAAAATTATTTTGATAAACCAAACAGCCATAAAGCTCATATGCTTTTACACACAGACCATAATTCTTGGGAGATGCCAAGAAGTCCTAAGAGAGATAGAAATGGTTATGTAATAAATGGATTTTAATTATAGACTATTCGAACTTTATAGTTCGAGTAGTTCTTTTTTTATGTCAAGAATTGTATAATTTAAAATGTACAGTTACAAAATATGAAAGAGGGAATTTAATGTTAGCTTTTTTTACTTCGGTTGTAAGTATAATGCCGATAATTTTTTTGATTATCATAGGATATTTAATGCAGAAGTTTGGTTGGTTTGAAAATTCATTTTCAAATAACATATCTAAATTGATTATGAACGTTGCTTTACCGGCATCTGTTTTTGTGTCTGTGTTAAAGTATTTGACAGTGGAGGTTTTAATAGACTTATCAAACGGTTTTATATATACAGTATTGGCGGTCATATTTTGTTTTGTCACCGGATATATACTTTCAAAATTGTTAAAGGTCAGAGTTGGAAGAAGAGGAGCCTTTATAAATATGTTTGCAATTTCAAACACAATATTTATAGGATTGCCTTTAAATATGGCTTTGTTTGGAGAAAAAGGACTTCCATATTTTTTGATATATTATATAACAAACACAATTGCAACTTGGACAATAGGAGCTATACTAATTGCAAATGACACAACTGAAAAGAAAGTTAGTTCTAAGATACAGTGGAAAAAGTTAATATCAATTCCATTTACAGGATTTATTTTTGGAACGATATTTTTAATATTTAAAATTCCGGTTCCAACAACAATAAATTCAACTTTAACTTATCTAGGGAATATGGTAACTCCTCTTTCTTTGTTATACATAGGTATAATATCAGCTAAGTCAGATTTTAAAAGCGTAAAATTTGACAGAGATACAGTTGTTGGATTGTTGGGAAGATTTTTGATAGCTCCATTGATAATGTATTTAGTGGCTAAGTTAGTGGGTATTTTAGGAATGGGAATATCTGGAATGGAATATCAAATATACATGGTTCAATCGTCCACAGCTGGAGCGGCAGTAACTCCTATTTTAGTGAATGAAGCTAAAGGTGATGTTGAGTACGCTACGGGTATAATAACCATTAGTATGTTGATTTGCATATTTGTAGTTCCACTTATAGCCACTATTGTAATGTAAATTAGTGCATACGGATTTTAATTTTATATGGTGATGAGTAATAAAAATTGTATTTTATTTTGACATTTCGTTACTTTTTATTCACCTGTTCTTCACAAAATATAATTATTATTAATTAAAAGCAAGGGGGAAAATATGGAAGAAAATAATTACAGCTATCCTAACAGGAGAAATAGAAAAAAGAATAGTAATAATATAGTAGTAATTGCTCTTCTATGTGCAATTATAGGTGGAATCATAGGTTCTGCAATATCTTATGCGGTGATGAGAGAAAAAGCTTCAATGCCTGCTATTTCAGAACAAGATTCTAAAAAAATAGTTATAAACGCTAAAGACTCTGATACAATTGCTTCAGCTGTTGCTGAAAAGGCAATGCCATCAGTAGTTGGAATCACAACCAAGGGTGTAGTTGAAACTTGGATGGGTCAAGCTCAAGTTGGCGGAACCGGTTCAGGGATTGTAGTTGATAAACAAGGATATATTCTAACTAATGCACACGTTGTAAAACTAAGTGGTCAAACAATAGAAAAGCCGAGCGTACAATTGTATGATGGAACTACAGTTGAAGGTAAGACAGTATGGGTTGACTCAACTATAGATATAGCAATAGTAAAAATTGAACCAAAGACAGAACTTATTCCTGCTGAACTTGGAAATTCAGATGATTTAAAGATTGGACAAGCGGCAATTGCAATAGGTAATCCTCTTGATTTGGCATTTCAAAGAAGTGTTACACAAGGTATAATATCAGGCTTGAATAGATATGTTGGTCAAGTTTCGGGCGGAGGATATATGAATGGTCTAATTCAAACTGACGCTTCAATAAATGGTGGTAACTCAGGGGGACCTTTACTTGATTCAGAAGGAAGAGTAATCGGGATAAATACAGTAAAAGTTTCAACAGCCGAAGGACTTGGTTTTGCAATTCCTATCAATAGTGTAAAGACAATATTGGAAGAAGTAATAAAGACAGGAGATTATAAAGTTGTTTCTCTAGGTGTTCAAACTATGGATATGACATTGGCTAAGAGATATTATAATTTAAATACTAATTTAGATTCAGGTGTTTTAATTATGGACGTTATGAAGGGAACTCCGGCTGAAACTTCAGGATTGCAAAAGAGCGATGTAATATTAAAGATAGGTGAAACAAAAATCGAAGGAGTGGATTCGCTAAAGGCAACTCTATATAAATACAAAGTTGGAGATACAGCTAAGTTAAACATATTAAGAAACGGCAAGACTGTAGATATAGATGTTAAATTTAATGAATACTCTATTTCGGACGATGAAAACACACAAAAAGATAACAGATTTATTTTGCCGGACAATGAACAGAACAGTTGATAATTGAAAAATGTG
The DNA here is from genome assembly GCF_034090345.1 of Peptoniphilus sp. Lineage (GTDB taxonomy): Bacteria > Bacillota > Clostridia > Tissierellales > Peptoniphilaceae > Peptoniphilus. The sequence continues at coordinate 12,851 of NZ_JAXDSS010000005.1, forward strand.
ATATTATTTTGTATAGTTATTTGACGAGCAAGAGGCCTACATACGCAAAAGACGTTGTAGGCTATTTTATTTGTTAATTAGAACGGAGAATTATGAAAGACAAATATCATGTTACAGGGCATAAAAATCCCGATACAGATTCAATATGTGCTGCAATAGCTTATGCAGAATTAAAGAGAAAGAAGACCGGATTTGATGTTGAAGCTATAAGACTTGGAGAGTTAAATCAAGAAACTAAATTTGTATTAGATTATTTTGGGGTGAAACCGCCAATACTAAAAGACAGTATAAAAGCTCAAGGTAAAGATTTGGAAATGGACAAGGCGTACTGTGTTTCGGAAAATATAGCTCTATATAAGGCGTTACAACTTATTCAATAAAACGGAGTGAATTCACTACCGCTAACAGACCAGGACGAAAAACTGGTCGGAATTGCAAGTTTATCGAATATGACTATGTCATATATGGAAGTTTGGAAAGATTCAATTTTGGGAAAAAGCAACACTTCTTATTAAAATATAATTGAAGTTTTGGATGGAAAATTTATATATCAACCTGAGATTTTTAAAGCTATAGATGGGAAGATAAAATTTTATGCAATGTTACCAACGCACATAGGAGATAAAATCTCTAAGGGAGATATTATAATACTTGGGGACAGAAAAGATGCTCAATCTAGATGCAGTGGACAGATATGTCAGTCTGATAATTGTCACAGGTGGCTTTAAAGTAGATGATGAAGCAGTTTAAAAGTATATTGATGAGAAAAGTCATTGATATGTTTTTTTATTTTTTCAATGTATATTTTTGGAGATTTTTAGAGAATTATTGACATTTTGCTATTAAGGGTGTAATCTTTAATGGCAGCAATGAAATGAAGTTTGCAGGAAAGTGGTTTTTAACCTACCGAAGGAGTAAAACTCTCAGGTGTCTTATTTTAAGATGAAAACTGTAAATGGATCATTACTCTGGAGAAGTCTTATCATGGATTTAGGTAAGATGCCGAAGGTGCAACACAGCTTATAAACTGTGAAATCTCTCAGGCAAAAGGGACAGAGATGCGGAAATATAATATTTTGAATTATAGTATCTTTTTGTGTGAACAAATGGGTTTATTTGGTTTATTTTTAAAAAGATATAGTTTGAAATGAAAATATTAAAGTTTTACTTATTAAGTATTACTTATTATTTATTATTATCCACATAACCATTTTGACTTTGAGACCGTATTTATGGTCTTTTTTGTTTTAATGCAATAATTTACCATTTATTTACGGTTTTTTAGTCCATTTATTTTTTCCATAAACTAAACAAATTCCAATCTGTTGCTGCAGAAAGGACTTATAAGATGTTAAATATGATTAATAATTTTTTGTTAAAAGTGAACGATATTGTTTGGGGAATTCCTTTAATGATTTTGATTTTATCTGGTGGTATATTTTTGACTTTGAGGTTAAAGGGACTACAAATTCACAAATTACCATTGGCTTTAAAATGGATGTATCACAATGAAGATGGAGCTAAAGGAGAGGTATCAAGCTTTGCAGCTCTATGTACTGCATTGTCTGCAACTATAGGAACAGGAAATATTGTTGGAGTGGCAACAGCTATTTCAACAGGAGGGCCTGGGGCTTTGTTTTGGATGGAAATTGCTGCATTTTTTGGCATGGCTACAAAATATGCAGAAGGATTGCTTGCGATTAAGTACAGAACTGTTGCAGAAGACGGCCATAGTTTGGGAGGTCCATTCTATTACATAGAAAAGGGAATGGGAGAAAAATGGAAATTGTTAGCTAAATTCTTTGCTTTTTTTGGGGTGTGTGTTGGACTATTTGGGATAGGTACTTTTAGTCAAGTAAATGGGATTGCAAGCGCTGTTCAAGGGTTATTTGATCCCAATTATATTCATACTGTAGATTTGCCATGGCTTGGGAATTATTCTATAGCTGTTGTTATTTCGTCACTTATCTTAACTTTTTGTGTTGCAGCAGTATTGGTTGGAGGGCTTAAACGTATAGCAAATGTAAGCCAAATTATAGTTCCATTCATGGCGGTAATATATATAGTTTTTGCAATTTTACTTATGGTGTTTAATTATAAAGAGATACCGTCAGCGGTTGCTCTAATAGTTAAGTCAGCTTTTAAACCAACAGCATTAGCAGGTGGAGTGATAGGAACAATGATTATTGCTATGCAAAAGGGAATTGCTAGAGGTATTTTTTCTAACGAAGCAGGTCTTGGTTCTGCACCTATTGCAGCTGCAGCAGCGCAAACTAATGAACCGGTTCGTCAAGGGCTTGTAAGTATGACAGGAACTTTTATTGACACAATATGTATATGCACTATGACAGGATTAGCTATTGTATTAACAGGGGCATGGAAAGTTGAAGGAATAGAAGGGGTTCAGATTACAACTTATGCATTTCAAAACGGATTACCTTTTTCACATATTTTTTCAAATGCAGTTTTAGTAATGTGTCTTATTTTCTTCGCTTTTACAACTATTCTTGGCTGGGATTACTATAGCGAAAGATGCTTAGAATATTTAACACATGGAAATGAAAAAGTAATTATAAGCTATCGATATCTGTATATCTTGGCAATTTTTATTGGACCATATATGACTGTAAGTGCAGTTTGGACTATAGCAGATATTTTTAATGGACTTATGGCAATTCCAAATATGATTGCTATTTTTGCACTAAGTGGTGTCGTAGCAAAAGAAACAAGAGATTTCTTTGAAGAGGAGAAACATATTGGCATAGATTAAATCATTTATAATTTAAAGTTTGTATAAAAAGTTATAAGATTATAATTTATTGGGTAATAGTTATACAGATGATTTAAAGGAGCTGATATTATAGATATTTCAAAGATTTTCAATAATCTAAAAGGTAAATCTACTGCGATATATAATGACAAAAATAGATTTGTAAAGCTTGTAAAAAATGCAACTAAAAAATCTAAAAACAATCAAAATTTGTCAGTGATTAAAAAAGAATTAGTTCTTGTATTAAATCTGGCTAAAGATTTTATAGCTGGAAGATATAAAGGCATTAGCAAAAAATCTATGATAATGGTTATAGCAGCACTTATATATTTAGTAAATCCAATGGACATAGTACCTGATATGGTGCTTGGAATTGGACTATTAGATGATATAAGTGTGTTCACTTATCTTATGACTAAAATAAAATCGGAAATAGATAAATATGAAGAATGGGCACTTAACAATCAACACTGAAAATTTGTTAAAAAGAGACTTTTATCTGAGAGATACTTTAACTGTTGCAAGAGAACTGCTTGGAAAATATTTAATCAGTAAAAAAGATGATGAAATTTTAATTGCCAAAATAGTTGAAGTTGAAGCTTATTTAGGATATGAAGACAAAGCAGCTCATACTTATGGTGGGAGGAGAACTCAAAGGACAGAAGTTATGTATGGGAACGCAGGAATTGCATATGTATATTTCACCTATGGAATGCACAACTTATTAAATGTAGTAACCAGAGAGGAATCAATAGGAGAGGCTGTTTTAATAAGAGCAGTGGAACCTATTTCTGAGTTTGATAATTTTTCGATGAGAAGATTTGGTAAAAACTATGTCGAATTGAATTCGTATCAGAAGAAAAATATAACAAATGGACCTGCAAAGCTTACAAAGGCAATGGGAATTGATTTAACATATAACGGACTCGATATGACTGTTGGAGAGAAGTTATATATCGTAGAGGGTGAAAGTGAATTTAAAATCACTTCTTCAAAGAGAATTGGTATAGATTATGCTGAAGAAGCAATAGACTACTTATATAGGTTCTATATTGAAGGAAATAAATTTGTCTCAAAGCAGATAATATTTTGAGACTGTTTAGTTTTCATTAAAATAGGTATATATAATATATAAGTTTTATAATATGGTTGAAGAAGAAAGGAAGTACAATTATGATAGCTTGGTTAATTTTAGGTGCTTTATCCGGTTGGATAGCTAGTAGAATAATGAAACGTGATGAACAAATGGGAGCTATAGCAAATATAGTTGTCGGTATAATTGGAGCTTTTATTGGAGGTTTCTTAGGTACTAGACTACTTGGGGTTGATGTAACAGGACTTAATATCACTTCAATATTGCTTTCAGTTTTAGGAGCAGTTATATTGTTAGCTATTTTAGGCGGAATTAGAAAATAAGATATAAATTTTAAATCCTACCAAGGAAAGATAAACTTATCTATTTTGAAATATTATAGAGAATTTATCCTACTTGTGTAGGATTTTTTTGTTTTAAATAATTTAAATTGATATTGACTATCGAATAATAAAGGGTTAAAATGAAAATATAATATATGAATAATTTTTCATAGGTTCATAGGAGGTAGTTATGGAAAAGAATTTTGAATATAGATTGCGTTTGAAGGGTTTAAACTGTGCAAATTGTGCTGCAAAAATAGAAGGCAAGACAAAAAATATAGTTGGAGTGGAGGAAGCAGATTTTAATCTGTCAAATGAAATATTTACTCTAAAAATAAAAGAAAATGTGGACAGAGTTAAACTTGCAAAAAAAGTAAAACAAATAGTAGATGAAACAGAACCAGGTGTTGAAACTTTGAGCATAGATGAAGATGTTAAAGATGAAAAAAGTTATGTAGAACTTTTAAAGCCTGTTTTGATTTTATCCGGACTGATATTAAATATAAATATTGAGCATAAGTATAAATTGATAGTATTTTTATTTTTATACATATTAGTCGGATATGAAGTAATCTTTTCAGCAATAAAGAAAATAAAAAATGGAGATTTTTTAGATGAAGAATTTTTAATGAGTATTGCTTCATTAGGAGCACTGGTTATAAGAGAATATCCTGAAGCGATAGCAGTTATGTTATTTTACAATGTGGGTGAATTTTTCCAAGATAGAGCGGTAGATAAATCAAGAAATTCAATCAAATCAGCATTGGAATTAAAACCTGAGTATGCGAATATTGAAGTAAACGGAAATGTTGTAAAAGTTAGACCGGAAGAAATATCTGTTGGAGATTTTATAATTGTAAAACCAGGTGAAAAAATTCCTTTAGATGGAGAAGTTATAGAAGGGAGTTCAAATCTTGATACATCTATGATTTCAGGAGAGTCTATACCAAAGTTTGTAGAAGAGGGTGATATTGTTGTATCAGGTTGTGTAAACACTACATCGCTACTTAAGATAAGAGTGACTTCGAATTATGAGAACACTACAATTTCCAAAATAGTTGATATGGTAGAAAATGCTTCTGCAAGAAAGAGTACTACTGAAAGATTGATTACAAGATTTTCAAAAATTTATACGCCAATAGTCGTAGGGATAGCTACCCTAATGGCACTATCTCCAGTAACGGGAATATTGGAGTGGAAAGATGCACTATTTAGAGCCTGCACATTTTTAGTAGTTTCTTGTCCGTGTGCATTTGTACTTTCAGTTCCACTTGGTGTTTTTGCAGGAATAGGAGCAGCATCAAAGGAAGGGATATTTGTAAAAGGTGGAAATTATCTTGAAGCTCTAGCAAATATAAGGGAGTTGTTTTTCGATAAGACAGGAACTCTTACTAAAGGTAAATTTAGCGTTGTGAAAGTCGTTGGAATAAATGTCGATGAAAATGAAGTTTTAAAATTTGCATATTCTGCTGAGAGAAATTCAAATCACCCTGTAGCCACAGCTATAAATTCTTATTACAGGGGAGATACATTGGAAATTGAAAACCTAGATGAAATTGCGGGCTATGGGATTAAATATGAGTATGATAAAAAAAGAGTTTTAGTTGGCAGTGACAAACTTTTAAAGAAATACAATATTGAACACGAAAATTTTGAAGAAAATGGCGTGGTGATATATGTTGTAAGAGAAGATGAACTCTTGGGATATGTAGTTGTGGAAGATGCACTTAAGAGTAATATTTTAGAGGATTTAAAAGCTTTAAAGGAAAATGGAATAAAACTTACGCTTTTATCTGGCGATAAAAATAAAAATGTGAAGAAAGTTGCAGAAGAGCTTGGAATTGAAAATTTCTACGGAGAATTGTTACCAGCTGATAAGGTTAGAATTCTTGAAGATAGCATAAAGAATGCTAAAGGTAAAGTGGCATTTGTTGGAGATGGAGTAAATGATGCGCCGGTGCTTGCAAGGGCAGACATAGGAATGGCGATGGGAACTATAGGCTCTGATATTGCAATAGAGTCAGCAGATGTAGTTATAATGACAGATGAGATTTCAAAGATACTAAAGGGAATGAAAATTTCAAACAAGACAAATAATATAGTAAAACAAAATATTAGTTTTGCATTAATTGTAAAATTTGTAGTTTTAGTGCTTGGATTTTTTGGATTTGCAAGTATGTGGGCAGCAGTTTTTGCAGACGTAGGAGTTACTATAATTGCAATTTTTAATTCAATGAGAGCTTTGAATTCATAAATTTTACATTTTAATCAATCCATTGTATAGTTATTAAGAAATAATTAAACACAGGAGAGTTTATGGAGTATAGAAAAGCAAAAGTTGATGAAATTGATTTATTAAATGAAATGTATAGAGCGGGTTCTGAGCTTTTAAAAGAGCGAGGAATAGACCAATGGCAAGGTGTAAATTTACCAAAGGCATCAATGGATAACATAGATACGATATATGTTTTAGAAGACGATGGAGAAATAGTTTCAACAGCGCTCCACGTGGAGCGCGACTCAGATTATGATAAAATCTATGATGGGGAGTGGATAGGAAATGAAAATTACTATGCAATTCACAGAGTGACTACAAAGTCTTCAAAAAGTGGAAAAGGCTATACGAATAAAATGTTTGATGAAATAGAAAAGATGGCATTAGAAAATGGAAAAGAGTCGGTCAGAGTGGACACTCACTCCGATAACATACCTATGCAAAAGACTTTAGCTAAGAGTGGATACACTAAATGCGGAACAGTTTATCTATACGATGGAGTTCCAAGACTTGCATATGAAAAACTTATAAAGTAGAAATTCCCCTGTGATAAGGGGAATTTTTAATGTCATATTAATTTGCTTAAGAATACAGACGCAAGACCTAAGAAGATAAAAAATCCGCAAGTGTCTGTAAAAGTTGTTAAAAATATTGAAGAGGCAACAGCAGGGTCAATATTTATCTTATCTAAGATAAGAGGAATTAAAAATCCTGTGATTCCCGCTAATATTATGTTTAAAATCATTGAGAAAAACATAATTACACCAAGGAAGGGATTTGAGTACATAATTGCCAATATTACACCGGCGCCTATACCTATTATGGCACCATTTAAAAGTCCTAACCCTATCTCTTTAAAGATAAGACGCCAATCCTTAATCAAGTCCATATCTCCTCTTGCCAAAGAAGTCAGTACAATTGCAAGAGTTTGATTTCCCGCATTACCACCCATTCCGGTAACAATTGGCATTGCCGCTGAAAGTGCCACAACTGCTTCAATGGTATCTGAGAACATTCCAACTACAGCAGCCGCCAAAAATGCTGTAAATAAATTTACAATAAGCCAGGGAATTCTGTTTTTAAAACTTTCAAAGAATTCAGAGTCAAATTCTTCGTCTTGACTTACACCCCCCATAGCAAGGATATCTTCAGTGTACTCTTGGTCGATGACAGAAACTATGTCATCAGAAGTGATTACACCTAAAACGGCCATGCTATGATTAACTACGGGCAAAATTTCCAAGTCGTATTTTGTAATCATATTTGAAGCTTCCTCTTGGTCATCTGTTGCAAAAACATAGAAGGGAAAATCTTCAAGTAATTCTTTTAATAGGGTAGTATCATCTGCTACCAACAGTTGCCTTAAATCGACAATACCTTGTAATTTATGGAGCTTATCAGTTATCAAAAGATAGTCTATTATTTCAGTAGCAGGGGCAATTTCTTTAATTTTTATAATTGCTTGTCTTACAGTTAAATTTTCTTTTAATGCAATAAACTCAGTGGTCATGATACCACCGCAACTTTCTGCATCAAATGAAAGTATCATCTTTAAAATATCAGAATCAGAATCTTTCATATATTTTAAAAGTTCTTTTCTACGTGAAGTAGAAAGAAAACCCAATAAATCAGCTACATCAGCATTAGTCATGTAAGAGAATATATTTATAAGTTCTGCATTAGTAAAGAAAGGTGTTACAAGTAATTGAAAATCATCCCAACTACTTTCTAAAAGGCCTGCAACATCTTCAAACGGTAGCATCTTAATAAAGGCTTTTACTTGATAATCTTCCATTTCATCAAGTGCCTCACAAATATCGACATAGTGGACTTCTTTACACAAATTTACAGCACCTTCTACATCATTATATGAAACTATATCTTCTATTTTTTGGATAATTTCCTTTTCCATGTCTATATCCATTTCCATAAGATACACCTCCTCAGTATTTTGAAATTTCGTCAATAAATGGTGAACTCATCACAGGTTGAGAATTATGAGTTTTAGGAGCTAAAAGAAATAGAGATTCTTTAGCACGAGTCATTGCGACATAAAATAATCTACGTTCCTCTTCTGAGTCTAGTTCATCATCACTTTGATTGGACGGTATTACACCATCAACTATATCGACAACAAAAACACAATCAAACTCCAATCCCTTGACGGAGTGGATAGTTGAAAGTGTTAAGTTGGATTTTTTGATACTTGGTTTTGAAAGTAGAGTTTCTAAATGCTTCAAACGCCCTATAAGATTTTCTAAATCATCAGAACTTTCGGCTATAAATTTTAAATAGTGAATAAATTCAGCCAAAGAAGAATAACTGAATCCGAACTTATTTGCAAAATCATTTAGATAATTATCATAACCTATTGAATATAACACATATTCAATTTGTTCATGAATTTTTAGAGATTTAAGTTTTTTAAAGTCATTCATAAGAGAGAATATGTTATCTTTATAATAACTAGGAAGATCCGGATAA
>NZ_JAXDSS010000133.1:0-4966 GCF_034090345.1 Peptoniphilus sp.
GATAGAGAATTTAGACAGAATAACGATAAAAACTTTGTCTGCTATTAAAAATTTAGATGAAGCAAAGTATGAACTTCTAGATATAACCAGTGATGGGATTATAGATGATTCAGAAAAGGAAAGGTTTGATAGTTTCATAGACACTTTAGACAAGATTGTTATAGCAGCAGGGGAAATGAAGTTGTGGGTTCAGAAAAATACTGATAGGAGGTAGAAAATGAATGTTAGTGATGTTGCTGAAATGCTTGGTAAGACTCAACAGACTATAAGGATTGGTCTTCAAAGGGGAATTTTTCCTTTTGGGGCGGCTTATAAGCTTGATGAGAATAATAAGAGGTATGTTTATGTAATTTATCCGGAAAAGGTTAAGGAATATTTGGGAGAAAACTATGGAAAAGAAAATTAGGAGAAAAAGAAAGAGGTCTTTTGAAAATTTCGTTGAATTGTTGCTTATATCCGGGGGATGGGGCTGTATTGTTGGAGCATTTTTCGTATGTTTCTATATGGTTGTTAGCCCTTTTATATAAAGATGGAAGTTTATAACAAAAAAGTGCTATTAAAGCCGGCAAGCATTTAAAGCACTTAAGTAATATATCTATGCTAAGTATAGCATATTTAGGAGAATAACGCATGAAAAATTTTAATTTAGAGTGGGATGTTTTAGTTTTAAAAAGAAAAGATTTACAAAGGGAACTTGATAGGGCTAATTATTTTTTAGCCATCTTAACTGATGAAGACTTGATAAGAGAGGTTGAGAAAAATAAGGCTGATATAGAGATTAAGATTAAAAATCTTGAAGCAGAAGCTGAAAGGATTAATGATTTTGCACTGATTTATGAGGACTATAAAGGTCAGGTGGCAATATGAGAACTTTTAAAACTGTTTTAAAGAAGACATTTTACAGAGTTATTGAAGATTATGAAGTGTTCTATATTCAAAAGATAACTTATGGCTTTATAAATCTTGATGGCGATGAAAATGAGAGCGATAGAACGAGTGTAGACATGAAGTTTACTACTTTTAATAACTTTGATTTTCATAAACGAGAAAAGAAGCACTATTACGAAGTTGAAATAGTAACTCTTAATGAAGAGTACAAGGATAATAGAGAGATAGTAGAGTTCATGGGCAGATATAGACGTAACGGAAGACTTAAGAAATATGCGTATGCAGTGTAGGAGGAACGACAGATGGATTATTTAAAAAAGTACAATGAATATATAGAAATTTTACAAGATTATGATATAGATAGATTTTCTAAAAAATTACTTGAAAGGGGTTTTGATAAAGCTCCAGCAAGTTCTGCATATCATGGGAGTGAAGAGGGAGGACTTTTAAAACATAATGTAAAAGTATGTGATATAGCTTTAGGTATAGCTGAAGCTGTTGGATATGAAAATACGGCTGCAGTTATTATTGCAGCACTATTCCACGATATTGGAAAGATAGGATATAAAGGCAAACCTAATTATGTAGAAAATATTTTAAAGAGCGGTAAACGTTCAGAAGCTAAACCTTATGAAGTTAATAAAGAACTTCTTGGCATACCACACGAAGTTATAAGTTTACAAGAAGTTGAAAATAATATTGAAATTGATGAAGAAATAGCCCATGCAATACTATTTCACAACGGATTATATTCAGGTCTCGGAAGAGAACTAAAGGGTCATGAAACTAAACTTCAAATGATTATACATTTCGCTGATTTATGGGAAAGTAGGTGTAATTATGAGTAACATGGTTTTAATCATTGGAGAAAGCGGAACAGGTAAAAGCACTGCTATAGAGGGATTAAATCCAAACGAGACTTTTATTATCCAGGTGGTTAATAAGCCACTTCCGTTTAAAGGATTTAAGACAAAATATCCACTTAAATCAAAAGAAGCAGATGGGAACAGAACTGTTACAGGCAAGTGGAATCAGATAATAGGAACTTTAAGTTATATTAATCAAAATTCAGGAATAAAAGTTGTAGTCATTGATGATTCACAGTATCTAATGAGTGATGAATATATGACAAGAGCCACAGAAAGAGGATTTGATAAGTTTACAGAGATAGGGCAGCACTACTATGACGTTATTAAATTTGCTGCAGGGTTAAGAGAAGATTTAACGATTGTCTTTCTTAGCCATTCAGAAGTCAAAGATGATGGAAGAATAAAAGTTAAGACAATTGGAAAATTACTTGATGAAAAAATAACTATTGAAGGTTTATTTACTGTAGTTTTAAATACAAAAATCGAAGATGGTAATTACTACTTTGAAACTCAAAACAATGGATTTAATACTACTAAAAGCCCAAAAGGAATGTTTGAAAGTGTAAAGATAGAAAATGATTTAGGGTACGTTGTTGAAAAGATAAATGAATATTACGGAGGTTAATTATGTTTCAAATGAATAAAGATTATATTGGCGAAGATGTTGAAAGTATCGAATATATAAAAAAGAGTGGATGTTATGAAGTTGTAATTGAAAAGGCTGAGCAACTAAATGGATATAATTCAAAATCAGAAGGAATAGCTCTTAATTTTTCTGACTCAGAAAGTAGACGAGGGAATTTAAGAATGTACTACACAAATAGAGATGGACTACCGGTTGAATTTAACCAAAGACATCTATCTCATTTATGTTATCTATTAAATCAAAATGCTTTACTACCAGGACAAGATAAACAGATAGCTTCTCTTATAGGCAAAATAATAGGAGTGGTTATAGAAGTTAATGTTAGAGATTACCAAGTGGATAATAACGGAACTAAAGAGAGAAGATATGCTTACGATTATATTTTAAAAAGTTTCTATGACTCACAAACAAAACAAACATCTAAGGAAAAGTTAGAAAATAGACCGGCAGAAATTTATAACTCTTGTTTACAGAGATATGAGAATGCGATTGAAATTGAACTACCTAAGAGTGAAAAGTTGAAAGATGCAGAAGGATTTTATCAAATAAATAACGCAGATATACCATTTTACGCAGATATACCATTTTAATTAAGGGGGCTTAGGCTCCCTAATAGAGATAAAGGATGTGATAATTTGGCAAGACCTCCTAAAGATGGTTTGGATTATTTTCCTTTAGACGTAGATATTTTTGAAGATGAAAAGATAGAAGCTATTTCAGGTGAGTTTGGAATTAAGGGTGAAATCACAGTAGTAAAACTGTTATGTGCGATATACAAGAATGGATATTTCATTGTATGGAATGAACTTGTGAAAGCCCAACTCCTAAAAAGACTACCTGGAATAAGTAAAGAATTAATGGAGCTAATTGTAGACCGCTTGGTGTTATGGGATTTTTTTGATAAAGCCCTGTTTCATTCGGCTGAGGTTCTAACTAGCAAAAAAATTCAACAAAACTATCTTGAAGCTACAAAAAGAAGAAAATCAAATAAACCAACTTTATACATTATAGAAAGTAATAAATGTGAGCATAATGTAGACATTAATGCACAAACAAAGGGAGTTAATGTAGACATTAATGCACAAAGTAAAGTAAAGGAAAGTAAAGTAAATAAAAATATCTCTCCTGAACTGTCTGAAATAATAAAGTTATATCAGGACAGTGGTTTTGGTGCAATCAATAACACGGTGAGAGATAGCATAATAGCTATGCTGGAGGACTTTGAAATTAATTGGATTCGTGATGCATTCAAGGTTGCAGCTGAGTATAATGCCCATAGTTTGAAGTACGTTAATAGTGTTTTAGAGAATTGGAGACGTAACGGAAAAGACAGTACGAAGTCAAAAACTAAACGCACTAAATTCCATAACTTTGAGCAGGCAACTGACTCTATGAGTGAACAGGATCTTGAAGATATTGCAAAGCGTAAGAGGGAGCAGGCTTTAAAGGAGTTTGGGATATGAATTTGGAACAGGCTAAGGCTGCACTTATAAACAAACAAAGGGTTATTTTTAAGGGCAGAACTTTAAGTAATTTGCAGTCTGAAAGCACAGAGTATGAGTGTATTGAGGCTCTTGTTTTTAAAAATATAAAGGGCAAGATAGTGCCGTCTGTAGTGCTAAAGGATTTAAATGCTAATTCGGTATTGTCTTGTGGTTTGGAGGATGTTGAGCTTTTATGATACACAAAATAGTAATCAAGAATAGACTGCCGGGAATGAATGAAGTAATAAACAAAAATAGAGTGAATAAATTTGCTGGAGCAAGGCTAAAAAAAGAAACAACAGAGATGATAGCATGGAATATCAAAGCTCAGATGAATGGAAAAATTAAAAACCAAATAGATATAACTTTTAAATGGCACTGTAAAGACAAAAGAAGAGATAAAGACAATATAATGTCAGCACAAAAATTCATTTTTGACGGTCTACAGATGGCAGGAATTATAAAAAATGATGGGTGGAATGAAGTAAGAAATATATCTCATAAGTTTTTAATTAGTGGAACGGAAATGGTAGAGATATACATGCAAGAGGTATAGCCATGAATAAATGTTGTTTAGACTGCAAGATAAGGCATCTTAACTGCCATAGTAATTGTAGCAAGTATCAAGACTTTTACAGAGAGAACGAAGAAATCAAACGAAGAAAGAGAGCATATAGTGATGCTGCTTATGTGCTAGACAAACAGTGCATAAAGGATTTTAAGAGGACGAAGAGATGGTAAAAGAATACGTATGGAGTGAGTGATGAGAGAGTATGAGGCATTTGTAAAGCTTGAAGGGATTGAAAGCAAAGTTTCTGTTGGAATTTATAATTCTGAGTTTGAAGCAGAAAGAGCAATTGCAATTCAACGAAGTAAAAATAAATTGTTTAAGTGGGGTTGGATAGAGAGTTTAGACAGTGGTTATTTTTATGATGTCGATGGGCAAGGGGACTAATGATGGATATTCAAGATTTATTAGATGAGCTAGAAGACGCAGCTTATTACAGACAAGATTATTTAATAAGTGATATAAGGGCAAAAATAGATGAATGGTTAGAACAGAATATTTCAGAAGAGAT
>NZ_JAXDSS010000003.1:0-7823 GCF_034090345.1 Peptoniphilus sp.
TTTTAATTTAGTTGTGCCAAAATTAGCTTACAAAGATTCATAAAATTGAATTTTTGAATATATTAAATTTTAAGATATTTTTTAGAAAAATATTAGCCATATCCTATCAGGAGGGGCTGATACACAAAACTTTTCACACTACCAAATAATTAAACAAATGAAGTTGCTATACTATTCAACAATCATAGAAATCATACAATTTAATTTATAGTTTGGACTATCTCGTCTTGCCGAATTTAGCTCAGGAGTATTAAAAGTTGAAACTCTGCAAATTTCAATATTTTCTAATGGTATTTCGCAGGAAATAAGTATATCTAAATTTGCTTCAACCATACTCAACTTATATTTTTCTCCAAAAGGTTTGAAGAATGAATCTCGATTTTTAAAAGCTTTAAATTCATCGTAGACATCTATTCCCACTTCATAATTACCTTGGTCAATGCTGGGGCCGATAAAACAGAGTATATTTTTTACATTACAACCAAAATCTTGAATCATTAAATCTAGAGCATTTTTTGAAATTTTCTTTACTGTGCCTCTCCAACCGGAGTGTACAACGGCTTGGACTTTTTTAACTGGGTCATACATCAAAACCGGAGTGCAGTCGGCAAATTTGATCACAAGGGCAATATCTTTTTTATCTGTAATCAGTCCATCTGTATTTTCAAACATTTTTCCATAAGGCATATCTATTCCGCTAAGACCATCTGCATACATAACATTGTCTGTGTGAAGTTGGTGTGCAGTATAAAATTTATCCGGTTTAATATCAATTATATTTGCAAAAAGATTCAAATTTTCTTTTATTTGTGGGTTGTCACGTATATCGTATGAAGAGCCGGAGATATAGTGTTTAAGTCCGGCATTTAATAATAATTTTGAAAAAATCATTTTTTACGAATCTCCTTTAACCATTCAGCTTCTTCCGGGCTGTGTGAAACGTGTTTGTCTATATTAAGTGAGTTTAAAATTTCTAAATCTTCTTTAGATAGTTCAAAATTAAATAAATCTATGTTTTCAAAAACTCTTTTTTCTTTTGTAGTTCTTGGAAGCACTACTACATCTCTTGCAATATTATATTTTAAAACTATTTGTCCAACACTCACATTATATTTTTTAGCTAATTTTAAAACAGCTTGGTCATTAAATAACTCTCCATTGGCTCTTGCAAGAGGACTCCAAGCTATGGGTTGTATGTTTTCTTTCTTTAGATAGTCTATAAAATTATTTAGAGTGAGCAAGGGATGGGTTTCGATTTGGTCAACATGAGGTTTTATATTTGCGGTCACAGAGAGTTTGTCTAAGTGATGTTTGTAGAAATTGCAAACTCCTATGTTTTTAAAAACACCTTGTTCATAGTAATCTTCTAAGACTTTCCAAGATTGTTCACTGTCTTCGCCTGGCCAGTGTAAATACATAATTTCCAAGCAGTCTGTTCTAAGTGATTTTAAAGACCTTTCGATACTTCTCTTAGTGGCATCTGCTCCGAAATCTGAAGGCCAAACTTTAGAAGCGATTTTAAATTTATTTAATTTTTCAGATTGTATTATCTCACCAATAAATTCTTCATTTTTATAAAAATAAGCAGTGTCTATTAATTCATAATTGGCTTCATGAGCAACAATCATAACTTTTCTAAGTTCAGGCTTATTTTCCAAAGTATATACACCAAGCCCAACAGCTGGTAAATTATTTCCATTGTATAAATCAAAATATTTCATAAAAACCTCCTAACAAAGTTTTGTTATAAATATTTTATCATAGATATTGCATTACAAATAACAACATAAAAAGATTAGTTATTATAGAACAGATTGTAAAATTAGAAATAGGTTTATTTACACATTTATCATAATTTAGTATAATATGAATAGATAATTTAAAATGTGGTAGGAGGATAGTAGATGGAATTTAGAAAAATGAGAAGAAGTGCGCAACAGTTATCTAATGAAAAATGTATTGAGATTTTAAAGAGAGAGCCAAGAGGTGTTTTGGCAGTTATAGGAGATGAGGATTATCCTTATGCACTTCCTTTAGACTTTGTATATGAAGAAGAAAATGGAAAGATTTATTTTCACTGTGCAAAAGTCGGATATAAGTTAGATGCTCTTAGAAATAACAATAAAGTTTCATTTTGTGTATATGATGAAGGATTTCGTAAAGAGGGCGACTGGGCATTAAACATAAAGAGTATAATTATATTTGGAAAAATTAAATTCATAGAAGATCAAGAAGAAACTATAGAGAGAGTTAGAAAACTTGCTCTTAAATACTATCCTACAGCTGAGGCGGTTGAAGAAGAGATTGTTAAGGCCGGAAGTAGAGTTCAGATGCTTGAGCTAACTATTGAACACATGACAGGTAAGTTGGTAAATGAGTCATAAGATAGTTCAGGGATTGGAAATAGAATCAAATATTAAAAAGAAATAGAAAGTATTTATGGTTTTGGTGTAATAACTAAGATATTAAAGATTAAAATTTAAAGTAAGTTTGTAGTTGGGGGAAATATGTCTGTAGAAAGTGTAAGAGAAGTTTTTAAGAGAGATGGATTAGAAGATTTAGTATTATATAGTGAAGTTATATCACACACTGTAGAGGATGCGGCAAGTTTAATAGGTTGTGAGCCAAAGCAAATAGCAAAGAGTATGTCTTTTATAAATGGGGAATATATTGTACTTGTAATTGCAAGTGGAGATGCAAAAATAGACAATTCAAAATATAAGGCAGAATTTACTTTCAAGCCAAAGATGCTTCCTTTTGAAGATGTTGAAAAGTTTACGGGACATTTACCGGGAGGGATATGCCCTTTTGGTTTAAAAGAAGGTGTAAAAGTTTATTTGGATGAATCATTGAAACGATTTGACATAGTTTACACCGGTGGGGGAGATGCTCATAATACAGTGAAGGTAAATATAGATCAATTGGAAAAATATTCTAACTATATTAAATGGGTTGATGTTTGTAAAAATTGGAAATAGTAATTTTGTTTTTTTAATAGAGGGTAAAAATTCACAAGAGAGCTACTGTTTTTATAAATCAGTAGCTTTTATAATGCTCACATATTTTGATTTTTTTCTAATAAGTATATTTTTAATCCGGCCTGTAATCCATATGTAATAACATTGTTTAAAAAAGATGAATCATTAATTATATTAGTTTCAATATTAAGTTTCTTTAAATTCTCTAATAAAATTTCATGAATAGAAGTTGAAACGGAGTAAGGATCTAAAGAATCATTTAAAGTTATGGAAGAAATATTTATATTTTTATATTCTCTACCTAGCAGGAAATCTAGACTTACATTGAATATGTCAGCTAATTTAATTAAAGTTTCTTTATCGGGGAAGCGCTCTTCTGTCTCATATCTTCCAACTGTAGCTCTAGATACATTCAATTTTTTTGATAAATCTAACTGAGTCATATCAGAACTAATTCTTAAGTTTTTTAATCTAGCGCCAAAAGATAACATACACTAATCATTCCTTAACAATATTTATTAATATACTTAAAATATCATAAAAGTACAAATAAAAATAATAATGAACCAAAATGACGAAATATAATTGACATGTTCCTAAATGGAGCATATAATGAAATTACACAGTACTGTAGTAATAAATAAGGAGATAACTTTATGTCATTATGGGATGTACTTATTGATGCAGGTTTGATGGGATTATTACTATTAGTAGGACAATTTTTAAGAGCAAAAGTAAAATTGTTTCAAAATCTATTGATGCCGGCATCGTTAATAGGAGGATTTATAGGCTTAATTTTAGGACCCGGAGTACTAAATATTTTACCTTTTTCTGATCAGTTAAGTGGTTATGCAGGAATACTTATAGCGGTTGTATTTGCATGTACTCCTATAGGTGATGAACCTATGAGTAAAGAAGATATTAAAGGTGTAGGAGGCTTTTTTTATCAAAATACAGGTATATTGATACTACAATATGCAGCAGGTATGACATTGGCATTGGGAGTATTAAATAAAATTTGGCCTAATTTAAATGATGGCTTTGGACTATTGATGGCAACGGGATTCTATGGTGGACATGGTACTGCGGCAGCAGTTGGTGCAGTTTACAAAGACTATGGTTGGCCGGAATTTTTTGACCTTGGAAATGCTTCGGCTACAGTAGGATTAGTAGGCGGTATAGTTATAGGAATGGCATTGATAAATTGGGGAACTCGTAAGGGCTATACAATTTATGTAAATTCACCTAAAGAACTACCGGAAGAAATAAGAACGGGTTTAATACCTAAAGATAAACAAAAGAGAGCAGGGAAAATAACAGTGTCTAATATGTCTTTAGATCCATTAGTATTCCACTTGGCTATAGCATTATTTGTCACCCTTTTGGGGAAATGGTTTTCTGGGCTTATAAAAGGATATGTTAGTTGGTTATCAATACCGGTTTTTGTGTCTGCTTTAATTTTTGGATATCTTGCTCAATTTGTTTTGAAAAAAACAGGGTCTGTGGAATATGTTGACAGAGGGACTATGCAAAGGATAAGCAGTTCGGCTACTGATTTATTGGTATTGTCAGCTGTAGCATCTTTGAAATTAGATGTAATAGCAGCTAATTTCGGACCGCTATTAATAAGCTTTATATTTGGATTGGTTTTAAACATAGTATGGTTTTTATATGTTAGTAAATATACTTCAAGTAGAGCTTGGTTTGAGAGAGGTATTATGAATTACGGAAGGTCTAACGGTGTTATAGCTACAGGAGTATTGTTAAATAGAGTTGTAGACCCGGATCAAAAATCAAGAGGGCTTGAAGATACGGGAATAACGGACTTGTTAAATAGACCTATAGCTATTGCACTGCAGGTATTACCACCACTATTTATTGTTTTAGGTGGGAAATGGCCTCAATACACCACATTAGCAATGTGGGCGGCATTTATAGTTTTGACAGTTTCAGCACTTATTTTTAAATGGTGGACTCCTGGCAAAATGCAAGGGAATCAAAAGAAGTAGTGAGGAAATAAAAAATGAATTATGATATTATGCACTTTGAAGCTCTAGGAAAAGAAGCTGAACATTTAGAAAATATAACAAATAAACTTATAGAAAATGGAAAGTTACCTAAAAATTTTAATTCTTTAATCACTCCTTTTACTATACAAGAATATTTTAAAGATAAAGAAGTAGAAATGCCGGATATAATAACTACAAAAACTCATTCTAAACTTCCAAAAAGATACGTATCAGAAGGAAATAAGAAGAGTGTTATAACTAGAAGTGCCGGATATGACCACTTTGAACATTTACAAAATGAAATAAATTTAACCAGCTTAAGAGAGTATTGTGTGGATGCTGTAGCTCAGACTGCAATTAAGTTTGTGTACTGTGTTTGCGGAAATTTAAATGAATATACTTTAAATACGAGTATATTTGAGAGAAAAAATAGTTCTTCTTTTATGGAATTAAATTTAAATCGAGTAGCAACTGTATATGGGGTAGGGAAAATTGGCAAAAAGATTTATGAAAATTTGAGTTATAATGGACTATCTGTACAGGCTGTAGACATCAGAAGTGAAGAATTGAAATTACTTGAAGAATATAAAGGTTTTAATTTTGTAACTCCGGAAGAAGCAATATTAAATAGCGATATAATTGTAAATGTGATGAATCTTACTAAAGATAGAGGAAGTAGATTTTATAATGAAAATTATTTTAGTGAGGAGTATTTACTAAAAGCTAAAAAACCATTGTATTTTGTAAATGTTACAAGAGGAGAAATAGCTCCCGAATCCACTCTTTTAAAATTATATAAAGAGAAAAAAATAGTGGGGATAGGAGTAGATGTATTCAGCAATGAATCAGAATTGACAAGCTATTTGCAAAATAATGATTTTTCTAAATGTAGTAATGAGGATATTATTGCAGCGGGAGAAATAATCAAAAATGGAATTGCCAAAGCTGAGAATTTTTATGTACAACCACATCAAGGATTCAATTCTGATTTGGCGGCAAAAACAAAAGCTGTTGAAGCAATGAACCATGTAGTATATTGGTTAAACAATAAAGATAAAAAATTTAAGGAACAATTACCGTATTATAAATAAGTTATTAAATCTTAAATATAAACCATCGCTTCTTCTTATGTATGTATTTATAATAAAAATATTTAAGATTTAGTATTTCCCGTGGATTAATTTCCACGGGTTTTTTGATTTGTATATAATCTTATAAAATAAAAAACGATTGTTCGATTGCGTTTACAAAAAACAATTGTTCGGGTATACTTAGGATAGGTGATGTAATGGAATTTAAAATTCATTCAGATTTTAAACCTATGGGAGACCAACCACAGGCTATTGATGGGTTAGTAGAAGGTTTAAATAATAATTTAAAGCATCAGACTTTACTTGGAGTAACTGGTTCGGGAAAGACTTTTACTATGGCTAATATAATTGAGAGGGTACAAAAACCAACTCTTGTAATAGCTCATAATAAGACTTTGGCTTACCAGCTTGCAAGTGAGTTTAAGGAATTTTTTCCTGAAAATGCTGTAGAATATTTTGTAAGTTACTATGATTATTATCAACCTGAGGCTTATGTGCCTCAAAGTGATACTTTTATTGAAAAAGATTCTTCTATAAATGATGAAATTGATAAATTAAGGCACTCTGCAACTATGAGTTTGTTTGAGAGAAGAGATGTCATTATAGTTGCTTCTGTTTCTTGCATATATGGTTTGGGGGACCCTATAGATTATGAAAATCTGGTAGTGTCTTTAAGACCCGGTATGCTTAAGGACAGAAATGAAATAATGAAAAAATTGGTGGATATTCAATATGTTAGAAATGATGTCAATTTTGTAAGAGGTACATTTAGAGTTAGAGGAGATGTTTTAGAAATATTTCCTGCTTTTTCTTCTGAAAATAGTATAAGGGTTGAGTTTTTCGGGGATGAGATTGATAGGATAACTGAAATGAATGCTCTTACGGGAGAAGTTATAGGATATAGAAAACATATTGCAATATATCCGGCTTCTCACTTTGCAACGTCTGAAGAAAAAGTAAAGAGAGCAATTGTAACTATTGAAGAAGAACTTGAGGAAAGGCTTCAAGTTTTAAAGGACCAAGAAAAGCTTTTGGAAGCGCAGAGAATAGAACAGAGGACGAGATATGATTTAGAAATGTTGTCTGAGATGGGTTTTTGCTCGGGAATAGAAAACTATTCAAGACACCTTTCTCAAAGACCGGCGGGTTCTAGACCGTACACTTTGATTGACTATTTTCCTAAGGATTTCTTGACTATAATAGATGAGTCCCATGCAACTTTGCCGCAGATAAGAGGTATGTTTAATGGAGACAGAGCAAGGAAACAAACTCTTGTAGATTATGGATTCAGATTACCGTCGGCACTTGACAATAGACCGCTACATTTTAGTGAGTTTGAAAAGCTGATGAATCAAACAATATATGTTTCTGCAACTCCCGGACCTTATGAAGAGGAACATGAACAGAATAAAGTTGAACAGATTATAAGACCGACCGGACTCTTGGATCCTGAAATCGAAGTCAGACCGACTAAGAATCAAATTGATGATTTGATTGGAGAGGTAAATGACAGAATAGATGCAGGAGAAAGAGTTCTCGTGACTACTCTTACTAAAAAGATGGCTGAGGATTTGAGTCGACATTTAAAAGAAATAGGCATGAAAGTAACCTATATGCACTCTGATATAGATACAATCGAGAGAATGGAAATCATAAGGGATTTAAGACTTGGTGTATATGATGTACTTGTGGGTATAAACTTGTTGCGTGAAGGCTTGGATATACCAGAAGTTTCTTTGGTAATT
>NZ_JAXDSS010000138.1:0-1942 GCF_034090345.1 Peptoniphilus sp.
AAAAATTTAATTGGAGAAGTTGGAAAAGGTTATTCAATAGCCATGCAAACTTTAGACCAAGCAAGAGCTTGGATGGGATGTATCGCAGTTGGAATTGCCCAAAGAGGAATAGATGAGGCTTTTAAATATACAAATGAGAGAGAACAATTTGGAAGACCTGTAATAAAATTCCAAGCACTTCAATTTAAATTGGCAGATATGGATATAAAAACTGAAACAGCAAGACAAATGGTTGCTTGTGCATTAAATAGAATGGATGAAGGACTATCTTTTAGTAGAGAATCAGCTATAGCTAAGTGTTATGGTTCTGATATAGCTATGCAAGTAGCATCTGATGCAATTCAATTATTTGGCGGATATGGATATAGTAGAGAATACCCTGTTGAAAAATTATTAAGAGATGCAAAAATTTTCCAAATATTTGAAGGAACTAACGAAATTTTGAGAATTGTAGTTGCAAATAACATGATGAGAGGTTAAATATGAATATTTTAGTTTGTATTAAAGAAGTTCCAGATGATTCTGTAGATGTTAAGGTAGAATCAGGACTACCTATCATAGATGAAATAACACCGGTTATTAATGCATTTGACACATACTCATTAGAAATGGCAGTTAGATTAAAAGAAAAATTGGGTGGAAAAGTAACCGTGGTTTCGATAGGAAATGAAGAAGTAAAAAATTCTCTTAAAAATTGCCTAGCCGTTGGAGCTGATGAAGCTGTTCTTGTAAAATATGATGATTATAAAAATTTAAATTCAAGAGATGTTGCAACTGCACTTAAGGAAGCAATTTGTAAATTAGAGATAGATGAAAAATTTGATTTAATCTGCTTAGGAAAAGAATCCACAGACACTCAATCTTCTTCAGTGGGGATATATTTATCTGAAGAACTAAATGTTGGGGTTATAACAAATGTTATTGAAATGGAAGTAAATAATAATTTGTTAGAAGCAAAATCACAAACAGATTTTGGATACAGAATAATAGAAACTAAACTACCAAGTGTAGTTACTATTAATAAACCGGATTACGACCCAAGATACCCTACTATAAAGTCTAAAATGGCAGCTAGAAGAAAAGAAATTTCTGAAATTGAGATAGAAATTATACCAAATGATAATTTTACAATAATATCCAATTCAGAGCCTCCAAAGAGACAATCAGGAATTAAAATTCAAGAAGAAGAGATTGAAGACAGCGTAAAAAAAGCCATAGAAATAATGGTACAAGAAAAAGTTCTTTGAGGTGTAATATGACAAAAGATTTTTTAATATATTTGGAAACAAAAGAAAATAGCCCTATAAAACCAAGTCTTGAAGTTCTATCTAAAGCATACGAACTTTCAAGAGAACTTAACTCAAAAGTAATAGCAGTTGTAATAGGCAAAAATTCTGATACTTCAATGTTGGCGTCAAACGGGGCGGATTTAGTAATCAATGTAGAAAGAGAAGAATTTAACGCAAGAGATTACGCCGGTATAATTTCAAAAATCGCAATAGAAAAAGATGTGAAATATGTTTTGATGGCAGCAACATTAGATGGGAAAGATATATCAGCACACACAGCATTTAAATTAGATTCAATTTCAGTTACAGATGTACAAGCAATAGAAGTTGAAGAAGATGATATTAAATTTATATATCCAACTTATGGATCTACTGTGCTTACAGAATCTAAGATAAAATCTGAAAAGTTTCAAGTGGCAAATATTAGATTAGGTTCATTTGAAAAAAAAGAAAATTTAAATGACTCAGCAAAAGAAGAAAATATTGAAATAGAAAGAGAAAATTTAAAAACTAGTATAAAGAGTATCTTTGAAGAATCTCAAGGAACAATAGCGTTAGAAGATGCAGAGATTATAGTTACTTGTGGAAGAGGGGCTTCAAAAGGCGAAGGATATGAGCTGGTAAATGAATTAGCCAAAATATTAAAAGCGCCT
>NZ_JAXDSS010000056.1:0-2163 GCF_034090345.1 Peptoniphilus sp.
GAAAACCTAGGAGATAAAAACGCACCATTCAAACAGTCTTTTACAGTAAATGATAGCGATAGTGGAAACACTTTAAAAGTAACTGTAAGGCTAAATAGTGCTATTATTCAAACGATAGAAAATGCTAATAGAAATGAAACATATACTATTAACATTGATAAAGAAAAATTTGATGAGTTAACACCTAACAAGCAAAACACAATTACAGTTACTGTTGATGATGGTCAAGGAGCTAGCGCCAACAGAAGGTGGATGTTCACAAAGAGAAATACACCTCCAACAGTCAGCGTAGACCAATCTAACCTTGGGGAGCAAAATAAACCTTTTTCTTTTACATTCACTCCAAATGACGTAGATGGAGATGAAATTACTGGTAAAGTCTTTTTAGATGAAGTGCAGATTGAAGATTTAGGCGCTCTTACAAAAGGACAGAGCAAGAAAGTAACGATAAAGAAGTTAGACTATGCAGTTCTCAAAAATGGAGATCACAGAATAAGAATTGAAGTAACTGATAGCAAAGGAGCTAAAGGTTATGGACATATAGATTTTAGTAAGAATTTAACTTATTGCTGGTACGAGTTTAAAAAAGATATTGAAGCTATGGCGACTTCTATAATTGTAAATCCAAGTGTAAAGCTTGCAAGTGGTGCTAAGATGACAGTTAAGGTTTGTAATAATGCTAAAGATAGAGAACCGGCTTGGGAAACTATACCATCTGAACAGGTAGGCAAGGCTTATAGTTTTAGAAATAAAAATAAAACCGCAGATACTTGGTCTATTGGAGTAAATATAAGGATTGATAGAAGTAAAGCTAAAGAGGATTCTTATTTTTATGGTTTTGTTGGTAATTATCAGTAAAGGGGGGGGAATAAAAGATGTTAGAGTTTAGTAATGTGGTTACTCCGGGCACATCTAAAGATAAACCGGGGGAAGGTAGTACAAGTGAAGAGAATACAAAAGCGTTGCAAGATATTGTAAAAGCAATAAATATGATTGCTGATAGTGCGAATGAGGAGAAATAAAATGGAGATTAATTTTGAGGGATTAGAAAAGTTTTTAAAAGATTTTAAAGGACTTGTAGAAAGAGCTGAAAGAGCAGAGCAAGGTTTAATTAAATTACTCGGGGCAGAAAATGCTAAAAATTTAGTTGAAGAAATGGAACATTTGAAAAAGAGAATAGATTCTAATATGAGTGTTACTCAAGATAGCATTGATTTAGAAAAAATGACTAAAGAAGAAATTGCTAGAGTTGCTTATGTGTTTGAGCCGTATGTTCAAAATAAGCTATTTAACGTAGGAGATAAAGTAGAGCATTTAGGCAAGTTGTATAGTTGTAAAAAGAAACACATTTCAAGCTATGAGACTTTACCGCAGCTTGATGGGGAGCATTGGGAAGAGGTAACTGGTACTGGAGAAACTGTTGAGAAAAAGAAAGAAAGAGAATTTTATTCAGGCGATAAAACGTACAGACTTGGAGATGAAGTGACTCATTACAATATAGCTTACAAGTTTATATCAGATATCCCGGCAAGTGGAAAAACACCTGCTGAGAATCCTAAGTTTTGGCAAAAAATAGAAGAGTGATTAAAGACAGGGCAACATTAAAGCTACTGTCTTTTTTGTTGCTCTAATTTTTGAGGTGAAGTAATGAAAATAGATTTACAAATATTAGCTATGTGGGCTGGGGCTTTATCAGCAATTATTGCATTTGCAAAACTAGTAGTTAGTCCATTCTTAAGTGCAATTAAAAAGAATAATACGACTAATGAATTACTGCAAAAAGCTGTAGAAGCACTGACACGAGATTTAAAAGATATGCAGAAGGATAGGGAGTATGTACACAAAATTCTTGAAAAGCACGAAGAAAGAATTGACAGAAATGCTGATGGAATCTTAGTCCATACTGAACAAATAAAGACTTTGTTTAATGATAAGAGAGGTAAGTAAATGTTAGATAGAGATAAGGTTGAGAAGTTTATAAAAGCTGCTTTAATTTACAATGGAGATAGGTATAGTCAAGCTAAAAGACTTCAAAAAGGATATAGCGACTGTTCGTCACTAATTCAAAAAGCTTTAGATAATTTAAATTGGAATAGTAGAAAAGGTGTGAACGTAACTACACACAGAATGGGCGTAGAAGGGGACAGTAGATTTAGAGAAATT
>NZ_JAXDSS010000090.1:0-3970 GCF_034090345.1 Peptoniphilus sp.
AAAGCAGGATTTGAAGCAGTTGTCCCCGAAACTATAGGAGACTTTAAGTTTGATGGAATTACAATAGTGGACACAGCAGATATAGATGATGAAGGAAATCAAATTAATAAGCGAAAAGCAATTGATGTTGCGTATAAGGATAGCAATGGAACTATGGGAGAATTATACTTAGACAAAGTTTTTTCAAACCAACCTAAACGTGAAGACCAACCATATACAGAAAAAAGACAAATAAGCGGACACGATTTTTATTTCACTCGTTTAGAAAGTTTGTTTTTAGCAAGTGAAAAAGAAATGACCCCGGAAGAAGTAGAACGTTCAGAAAACGACCCTTTCTTTAACGTTGGAATTGGCGGAGAGGGTACAAAAAGGGAAACTTCTATTTCACACCACCTATCTTTTGAAGACAATGGAATACTGTACAGTTTTATGACAAGTGAAAATATAAGCGTAGATACTTTATTTGAAATGGGAAGTGAGTTTTTTAAATAGAATTATATTATTAACGGATTGCAGTGCGGTCCGTTTTTTAATTTAGTAATAAATAAGTACATACTATGTAAAACAACTAAAATTTTAAAATATAAGATGAAATTAAATCATAATAAAACGAGCGGACCTCGTTAAACTCATGTCGGGGATACGATGGAATAATAAAATAACAATTGTAAAAAATAAATGATATTAACTGATATTATGGGTATAAAAATAAAATAAGATAATTAGTGTATTAGAAAAGGTGAATTTTTTTGAACAAATTAAAAACTGAGAAACCTGTAAATACCAAGTCAAAACTTATGTACCGATACATAGTATTTTTTATAGGTATCACTCTAAATTCGATAGGAATAGCTCTGATGACGAAAAGTAACTTGGGGACTTCACAAATTTCAAGCATACCTTATATAGTAAGCTTGTATTTTGATAAAATTAGTTTCGGAATGGCAACTTTTTTATTAAATTTTATTTTTTTTATAATCCAAATTTTTATTTTAAAAAAGAATTTTAAAGCTAAAAGATTTTTACAACTCCCATTTATTTTTATTTTTGGAATGTTAATAGATCTAGACATGAAAATTTTAGACCTATTTGATTTTTCAAATATTTTTATAAAAATTGTCGCTCTATTAATAGGTTGTGTAATTTTGGCTTTTGGAATAAGCGTTGAGATTGCTCCGGATGTGGTAAAAATTCCGGGAGAAAGTTTGGTATATACCATAGCAGATGTAAAAAATATAAGATTTGGAACAGTTAAATTTATTTTTGATGCCGTATTGGTAGCAGTAGCAGTTGCTTTTTCCATATGGGCTTTTGGGGGCATAGATTTTAACACAATAGGGATAGGGACCATTCTATCCGTCCTAACTGTTGGGAAATTAGTAAATTTATTTGAACACAAAGTTTCAAAAATTTATTCGAAATTCTATAATTGAATATTTTTGATAAAAGCAATTGGTTTTTGTCCAATTGTTTTATTTTGAAGGGGAAATTATAAAATATAAAGAAAAAATAAATTATTTTTTTTAAAAATAGATAATAAATCGCCGTGAATGTAAGTAAATTCAAGGCTTGAAGAGAATAAAAAAATAAATGATAAATTTTATCAAAAAGTGTTGACAAACGATGATGACGAACGTATAATAATACTTGTAAATGATAAACACTATCAAAAAACTTCTTAAAACAGTTGTTCATACAAACCCTTAGTTAGTTTAAAAGTTTTTCGATAGAGAAAGGAGCTAGAAATGGTAAATATCATTTATTGGAGTGGCACTGGTAACACTGAACAGATGGCTCACTACATAGAAGATGGCGTGAAAGCAGCTGGTGAAGAATGTAAAGTAATTGAAGTATCAAATGCTACAATTGATGATGTAAAAAATGTTGATAAAATTGCATTTGGTTGCCCGGCAATGGGAGCTGAAGAACTTGAAGAAGGATATATGCGTCCTTTCATGGACAGTGTAAATGAATTGCTTTCTACTAAAAAGGTTGCGATTTTCGGATCTTATGAATGGGCAGATGGACAGTGGATTAGAGACTGGCAAGAGGAGCTTGAAGGTTTTGGCGTAAAATTAGTAGATGAACCTCTAGCAGTTTATGATCAACCTAAAGAAGATGACAAAGAGGATTGTGAAGCTCTTGGTAAACTTCTTGCCAACGCATAAATTAAAAGCGGACTTCAGCAAGTATTTCTTTAAAATTAAAGAATTAGACGATTATAATTATGTACTTGCTCTTTTAAAATTCTACACAGCACCTACTGTTTACGGTAGAAAGGTCGGCACACTCATTAACTTAAAATCTTCCGGTAGAGATTTAAAAAGTTGTTGGATAAAACATAACACCGCCTTTGAAAGACTCCTCAAATTAGATTCCATAATATTAAGGTGCAGTGATGATTCGGTACTTGTCTATTTGTACCATCCGCAAAGATTAAAAAATAGAATCAAGGACGTGAAAATTAAAGAATTTCTTTACGAATATGGCTATGCGTATGAATGCGACATGCGTGAATCTTTAAACATATTAAAGCAACATTTCAACAGTCCGAGTTGTCCTTGCGAAGTGGGCATATTCCTTGGATATCCTTTAAAAGATGTAATAGCTTTTAAAGAAAAACGATGCGACTGTAAATGCGTGGGGTATTGGAAATGTTACTCTAATGTTTGGAATGCCAAGTTTAAATTCTTTATATATGATCTATTAAAGTGGATTGTCACAAGACAAGAATTAAATAACTTTAAAAGAGCGTACGACATGACTTAATTCCTACAAAAAAATAACTTAATTCCTACAAAAGAAGAAGAGATGGAGAAATCTGTCTCTTCTTTTCGTTGTGTGATTACACTCTGAAATATCAAAAATTAATGAAACGACAGTAGGGGCGGCACGTGATTACAAGAAAGACAAAAAATCAAAACAAAATTAAACAAATAAAAATAATAAATAACAAAACAATATAGGCCCGCCCGTAAAAACCAACAATTTCAAAGAACTGTAGGGGCGGCACGTGATTACAAGAAAGACAAAGAATTAAAATAAAAACAAAAAAATAAAAAATATAAATGACAAAACAATATAGGCCCGCCCGTAAAAACCAACAATTTCAAAAAAACGTAGGGGCGGCACGTGATTACAAGAAAGACAAAGAATCAAAACAAAAACAGAAAAATAAAAAGCATAAATGACAAAACAATATAGGCCCGCCCGCAAACATCAATAAAACAAACATAACAAAGGAGGAAAATATGGACGAAATTATGACACAAATTTCAAACGTTGGATTTCCCATAGCAATAACATTCTATTTATTATTTAGAATAGAATCAAAATTAAATGATTTGACAAACAGTATTCATGAATTAAGCAATAGCATAGTAAATTTAAACGATAATAAGTAAATTTATTAAAATAGATAGTAATTTATTTTATTATAAAAAGGTTGATTTTCGCCGAAACCATATAACATAACCCCAAAAAACGGGCGGACCTATACAGCTTTACAATATAATTTTCAATTTATCCATTACATCAACAAACCCAATATCTATTTCACAGACACGTGCCGCCCCTACGATGAAATAAATAAAATGAAACATGTATAAAAAATAAATTTCAACATATACAAAAAAGGGCGGGCCTATGTTGTTTTGCAATATAATTTTCAATTTGTCCATTACATAAACAAACCCAATATCTATCTCACAGACACGTGCCGCCCCTACGATAAAACAAAACAAATGTATAAAAAATAAATTTCAACACATACAAAAACGGGTGGGCCTATACAGCTTTACAATATAATTTTCAATTTGTCAATTTCATCAACAAACCCAATATCTATTTCACAGACACGTGCCGCCCCTACGATGAAATAAATATAAATTCATAACCAACCAATACCAAATAGATTTTAAGCTGTGGTATAATTAACTCGGAGGAAATGATGAATTTAAATATGAGAAAA
>NZ_JAXDSS010000009.1:0-23448 GCF_034090345.1 Peptoniphilus sp.
GTCAAATATATAGAGTACTAAAAAGACACGGATTTAGAAAAATAATGCCAAGAAGTAAACATCCTAAGAAAGCAAGTAAAGAGGTCATAGAGACCTCAAAAAAATTAACAGCAGAGCAAAAGAACTTAGAAACGTTAACCCAGATAAAAAAGAATGAGAGCAAATAAAAATAATTTAATAGAGTTAATAGAGTATCTATTAGATATAAATATTGATAAAATACAAATTTTAGGATATGAATCAACAAAAGGTGTAGTTGATAAATTTAAAGTTAATTTTTCAGAAGAAATCGAATTCATAAATTCTTTAGCAAAATTTATAGTTACAACAAAAAAAGATATAAGCAAGATAAATATAAGTTTCTTAAAAAATTGTGGAGAGGAATATTTAAAAAAATTAACGAATGGCATTTATGAGATAAAAAATGGAGGGTATCATAAATGTCCAATAGAAAGAGATACTATATTTTTAGATAATAGAGGAAAAGTTTTTTATTGTGATAGTTATAATGTCTTTAAAGTTGTAGATGAAAATAAAATTTATGAAATAGATTCGCTAATTGATAGGAAACTATCTGAAATAAGTAAAAGAAATGAATTTATAGGAGATATTAAAAATATCATAGATCATAAAAAAATATTTGATAATTGGGAACCATGTTCAAAATGTAAATATTTATATAATAGTTGTATACCTTGTTTAAAAACTGCTTTTAAAAATTTACAAAATGATGTAATTTTTGAGAAGTGTTATGAGTACAATAAATTAACTGATAAATTATATTAATACTGAAAAAGGGTTGATTAAAATGTTGAAAACGAGAAAAAAACCAGAATTATTACACTTACATATGGATATTACTGTGAATTGCAATTTATTTTGTAAATATTGTTTTTACAGTGAGTATAATTCTAAAGAGTTTATAGAAAAAGAATTATCTTTAGATAAGCATAAAAGTATTATAGATGAAGCTATAAATATGGGATGTCAAAAAATAATATTATCAGGGGGAGAAGTTTTGACATCTTACAAATTTAAACCATTAATAAAATATTGTAATGAAAAAAATTGAAAACTATTTTTATAACAAATGGAACTTTATTAACTGATGATACTATTAAATTTTTATCTTTTTATAGAGATACAATTGATGAAATTAAAATTAGCTTTGATGGGAGAGGGAATGATTTTGTTAGAGGAAAGGGGACTACAAAATTAATTTTATCTGCTATAGAAAAGTTAGATAGAAATAATTTTCCGTGGACATTAAATACTATTATAAATAAATATAATGTGGATTATTTAAATGAAATTTATGATTTTTTAGAAAACTACAATCCAAAATATTGGAGATTAGATATTCCTTTTATATCAGGAAGAATGGCAGAGAATAAAGATGAAATAGGTATTTTTGATATGGAGATTATTATAAAAAGATGTGCTAAAATAATAAAAAGAAATATAATAGATACTCACAAAAGTTTTGATTTATGGATATATAATATATATTCTCCAGGATTGGAAAATTATGATTTTGCTGAAAAAACTAAAGATATACATCCTTGTTCATATAATAAAAGAAATTTAGGAATTCGTGGATTAGGAGAAGTTACACCATGTGCTAGATTTTTGGATTTAAAATTATCATCAGTAAAAGGCAAGTCAATTAGAGACGCTAAGAAAGATGAAAAATATAAAAAGTTTTGGGAAATAAAAGTAGGAGATTTTAAAGAATGTTTTGACTGTAGGTATTACAAAATATGTGGTTCGTGATGTAGAGCAAATGCTTATGAATGTTTTGGAGATATTATGAGAAAAGACCCTTTAAACTGCTTGATTTTTCCTGAAATGGAAAAATATATAATCCCCCTATTCTCAATAGAAACACAAAATAGCTTTAAGGAGTTGCTTATATGAAAAATAAAACACATATAAAATTTTATATAATAAGTTTCTTACAATTTTTAATGGAGGAAATAGTAGGTACTTCTTTGATAATATTTTTATTATATAAGGATTTATCTTTAAGAGAAGTAAATTTTTTATTAGCATTTGGATTTTTTATTGTGTGGATAGGGGAGATACCTACAGGTTTAGTGGCAGATAAATATGGAAGGAAAGCTTCTATAATTATAGGCTTAATATTACATTTGATATATTTGTATACATTTATAGAAAAACAGGGATATTATATTTTATTATTTGCTTCAATATTTTCAGGATTATATACTTGTTTTATTTCAGGAAGTTTAGAAGCATGGGTTGTGGAAAATACAGATAGACCAATAGAAGAAATTTTTTCAAACAACAATATTATTAGAAATGTAGCAGGAGTTACGGCCGGAATATTTGGAGCAATATTAGCATCTAAAAATTTAGTGTATCCATGGATATTTAGTTTTATAATTAGCATAGTATTGTTAATTTTTATGATATTTTTTGTATCAGATAATTTTAGATATACGAGTGAGGATAAAAAACAAACAATTAAATCAATATCTATGAATTCTTTAAGTATAGTAAAAAATAACAAAGAAATTCTTATAATTTTCATTGTAGCACTATTTATAGCACTGTCAAATTCAGCAGCTAATGTATTTCAACAGCCAAGATTCTTAGGTACTAGCAACTATCCAATTTGGATAATGGGAATATTGAAAGTAGTATTTTCTATAGCAATGATATTTGGAAGTTATATAGCTAAAATTATTAGTAAAAATAGAGAAGATTATTATGGGGTTTCTATAACATGTTTTATTTTATTTTTGTTTTTAATACTATCTTCAATATCAAACAGATTTTATTTTATATTACCAATGTTTATATTATATGAAATTGGAAGAGGAATGTATCCTGTTACATCTCAAATATTTATAAATAAGAGAATACCTAATGAATATAGAGCTACACTATTGTCGTTATTATCATCATTTTTCCAATTTGGAATGTGTATGGGTTTAATAATTACGGGAATAATTTCAAAAAGTTATATTAATTTAGAGTCTAATCAGATGCCGATACAAATTTCTTGGGCAATATGTTCAATATTTGCATTAATAGCATTTTGCATAATAAACTTAGCACGAATTAAAAAAGACAGTCATTAATATTTTAAGCAATGATCACATTATTTAATTCATTATGAATAAGGATTATATACTATATGATACAGAAGATAAAAAACAATTAATTTTAATAAAGTATAATAAACGAGTTAGTCATTTACGATTAGCTCGTTTTAATGTACTTACAGAAATTCCTGTCATTTCACTAACTTGTTTATATGAATAGGATTTTTTCAATTCTAAAGCATGATTTATTTGTTTTTGTGAAAATTTTTTAGGACGACCTTCTCTATAATCTGATTTTAATTTAGCAATGGCTCTCCCCTCTTGAGTACGCTCTACAATAAGATCTCTTTCAAATTCAGCAAAAGCAAAAAATATTTGCCTAATTAATTTACTAGCAGGAGTATTATCCATAATGCCAATATTTAATATATGGACTCTAACATTTTTTTCTAAAAGAGAATTAATTAATTTAGAACCTTCAATAGCACTTCTTGCAACTCTATCAAGTTTAGTAAACATTAAAGTGTTACCATCTTCCAATAAAGAAAGTAATTTATTTAATTCAGGTTTATCAATTTTTGTTGGCTCTATAATAGCTGTTAGAGATTTACTCCCCAACAGATATTATAGAGCCTTTTTTATTTCCTCGTCTTTTTTATTTCCTCGTCTTTTTTATTCTCGAGACTTTTGCAACAGCTCCTTGTGTTATATAAATAAATTTACATTTGATTCTTCTGCATCACCAAGATAAGTTCCAACTCCTACATATTCAATTCCGTCGATTAGTTCTTCTTTAGTAATTCCCATAACGTCCATACTCATTGTGCAAGCCATTATTTTGACACCGTTTTGCATAGCGCATTTAATCAAGTCTTCTAATGAATTTACATTTTTATCTCTCATTATCTTTTTCATCATTGCAGTTCCTAAACCGCCCATGTTCATCTTAGAAAGACCAAGCTTAGTGCTACCCTTAGGTAACATAAATCCAAACATCTTTTCCATAAAGTTCTTTTTAATGGATGGCGGATTTTGTTTTCTAAGAGCAGACAGTCCCCAGAAAGTGAAGAACATAGTTACAGGTCTGCCCATTGCGGCGGCACCATTTGCAATTATAAAACTTGCCAAGACTTTATCAAAATCTCCGGAGAATACTATCATAGTTTTCCCATCAGGTGTGTTAGTAGGTGCGAGCTTTAATTCATCACTGCCTTTTTTTAAAACTGCAACGTATTTATTTCCATCTTTTCCTGCTGAAATAAGTGTGTTTCCGGTTCTGTTACTCCAAGCTTTAATATCTTTTACAAAACCGGGATCTGAAGCTTGGATTTCTAAAATATCCCCCTCATTTACTGTGTTCATCTTTTCAAAAACTTGCATCAAAGGACCGGGACATTGCATCCCCATACAATTTAGTTTGATTGTCCTGTTGTCTTCGTTATTACTATGGTTTTTGACATTAAAAGTTTTTTCTTGAAAATTTATATTTCCATTATCGGATAACGGCTCTAATTTTGTAGAAGGGTTTAATTTATCATAATGAGTAGATTGATAGAATCTTGTTCCACCGGGATATAATTTAACTTTTTTAAAACCGTTTTGAATTAAAATTCTTGCAGCATTGTAAGAACGAACTCCAATTGCACAGAAAGTTATAATTTCTTTTTCTTTATCGAGTTCAGAAAGTCTATTTCTCAACTGTCCTAAAGGAATATTGACAGAGTTTTCAATTTCAAATGCCATAAGTTCAGCCGGTTCTCTCACATCTAATAGAACTGCATCAGGATTTGTCTTTTCTATGTCCCAAGCTGAAAATTCCACTAAATTATTTAAAGTGTTTTCAGCCGTGAAGCCTGCCATATTAACAGGGTCTTTAGCAGAAGAGAAAGGCGGAGCGTATGATAACTCTAGAGCTTTTAAATCAAAGATACTTCCGTTAAGTTTCATTGTAGTGGCGATTGTATCAATTCTCTTATCGACACTTTCCATGCCAATTATTTGAGCACCGTAGATTTTCATTCCGTCTGTGCTAAATAATAATTTAATAGTTAATGGGCTTGCTCCGGGATAGTAACCTGCATGGGAGTTTTGAGTTACGTATATGTTTTTGAAGTCTTTACCTTCAACAAGACCGTTTTTTAGTAGAGTTTTTTCATTTGAGCCTGTTGATGCAACAGATAAATCGAATACTTGTGCGATTGAAGTGCCCATAGTTCCGGCATAGACTTCATTTCTACCACAGATATTGTTTGCAACAATTCTCGCTTGTTTGTTGGCAGGTCCGGCAAGAGGAATCATGGTTTTTTTATTTAAGATAAAATCATTAACTTCAATGACATCTCCAACGGCATATATGTCTGGGTCATTAGTTAGAAGATTTTCATCAACAATGATTCCACCACGTTCGTTAGTATTTATGCCGGCATCTTTAGCAATTTGGCTATTAGGACGTACACCTATAGATAAAATAACTAAGTCAGAAGTTATTTTTTCTCCGGATTCTAAAACTACAGAGATTTTATCTGAAGTTTCTTCAAATTTAGAAACCGTGCTGTTAAGATGCAGTTTAACGCCATTTTGTGCTATATTTTCGTGTAAAAGTTGAGCCATTTCAAAATCTACAGGTGCCATCACTTGATTTGTACCTTCAACAAGATGGACATTTAATCCTGCATGTTTCAAGTTTTCCATCATTTCAAGGCCAATAAACCCACCACCAATGACGACAACGTCCTTTACATTTTTTTCAGTTAAGAATTTTTTTATTGTAAGTGTATCCGGGACAGTCCATAGAGTTTTAATTCTATCGCTATCAATTCCGGGGATAGATGGTCTTATAGGCGAAGAACCTGTTGAAATTATAAGTTTGTCATAGCTTTCAGCGTATTCAATACCGCTGTCAACTTTTTTAACTATTACTGTTTTAGAATCTCTATCTATTTTAACAACTTCATTTTCAACTCTTACATCAACATTGAATTTAGATTTCATTGCCTCAGGAGTTTCTAAGAAGAGAGCATCTTCAGATTCAATCACACCACCTACATAGTATGGGAGACCGCAGTTGGCATATGAAATATAAGGGCCTCTTTCTAAAACAATTATTTCAGCATCTTTATCCAGTCGCCTGAGTCTTGCGGCAGCTCCTGCACCACCGGCAACTCCTCCGATAATTACAATTTTTTTCATAGTTTTCCACCTTTCAGTAATATATATTTAGTATATATCTTTATAAGATGAGAAGTCGGTGACTAAGTCACAGAAGAAAAATAAGAATGTATGAAGTAGTATGTAATGTTATAATTATCAAATAGGGAGGGAGCATGGGAATATTATCTTTGATTATAGGATTTTTATTTGGAGGATTTGTAACTTATAGTTATGGAAATTACATATTAAATGGAGAAAGAATTAATCCTTTGGTATTTTTATATACTCTTACACTGGCTATAGTATTTAGTATATTTATACATGAGTTGGGGCATTATTTAGCAGCAAAGATAAGTGGATATAGATTTGTAATGTATAGAATATCTTCGTATGCATTGGTAAGAGAAAATGGACATTTAAAATTTAAGAAATTTAAAATTCCGGGAACTCTTGGGCAAAATCTAATGGTTCCAAAACAGAAATTAGGGGAAGACTATCCGTATGTTCTATATAATATGGGTGGAGTTCTTTTAAATTTAATTACGGGAATAATATTTTTTATAATTATGATTAATGCTAGAGGAGATTTAAAAGCTTTTGCATTTCACATGCATATAGTAAATATATTTGGTGTAATAACTAATGGAATTCCATTGAAGGGAATGATTAATAATGACGGGAAGAATGCACTTGAAAGCTATAAAAATAAATCGTATAGGGTGTTAATTCAAGCGTCTTTGATCGCAAGTGAAAGATATTTAAAAGAGTCAGAGAATTTGTGGTCGGAAGATGAAATGAAAGTTTTAACAGCGCCTGATAATATGAAATATTTAGAATTTAACAGTTTTATGGTAGATTATTATTTTGATATTGGAGATTTTAAAAGAGCTGAAAAAACAGCAGAATTGGCTTTGACAAAGCCGGTGTTGTCTTCAGATTTACAAAGACAAGTTTTAATTGGAGAGGTACTCTTCTATAAACTAGTGAATAGAGATGAAGAAGGTATAGAGAAGTACGATACTGAAGAATTTGAAAAATTTAGAAATAAAATATTAAAGGCTCTTATAAATAGATTTCATATAGAATATGCTTTTGCACTGTATGAAAGAGATTATGCGGGAGCTAGAAAGATAAAGAAAGATTTTGAAGAGTATATTACAACTTATCCATTTGTAGGACAGAGTAAGTCTGTTGCAAAATTAATGGATTATGCAGATGAAAAATTAGGTGAAAAATGAGTATTTTAACAGTAAAAAATTTAAGTCATCAATATGGCGGCAGGGAAATTTTAAATGATGTAAATTTTAGATTATTACAAGGAGAACACGTTGGTCTTGTGGGTCCAAATGGAGAAGGTAAGAGCTCCTTTATGAACATCATAACAGGTAAGTTAGTTCCTGAAGAAGGAGAGATAACTTGGGCAAAGAGAGTGAGAGTTGGATATTTAGACCAACACGCCACTTTTGTCGGAGATTATACAGTTAGAGATGTATTAAAGAGCGCATTTGCGCATTTATATGATTGGGAACAAGAAATAAACGCTGCATATATGAAAATGGGAGATGTTGGGGAAGCTGAGTTAAATGAGTTGATGGAAGAAGTTGGAACGCTTCAAACTCTTCTTGAACAACATGATTTCTATATGATTGATTCAAAAGTTGAAGAAATTGCAAATGCATTTGAGTTACACTCAATAGGACTTGATAAAAACTTTAAAGATTTATCCGGGGGGCAGAGGTCAAAGATATTATTGGCAAAGCTACTGTTGGAAAAACCGGATATATTGATGCTTGACGAGCCGACAAATTATTTAGACGAAAATCACATAGATTGGCTGAGAAATTATTTGGTAAATTATGAAAATGCATTTATTTTAATTTCTCACGATATAGACTTTTTAAACTCTGTAATAAATATAATCTATCATGTTGAAAATAAAGAATTGAACAGATATGTGGGGGATTATTCAGAATTTGAAAGACTTAGAGAGTTAAAGAAAAAACAAATAGAAGCTGCATATAAAAAACAACAACAAGAAATTCAAGAGTTGGAAGATTTTGTTGCTAGGAACAAGGCGAGAATTGCCACAAGAAATATGGCAATGTCTAGACAAAAGAAATTAGACAAGATGGAAATTATAGAACTTGCCAAGGAAAAACCAAAGCCGGAATTTAGGTTCTTATCTACTTCACAGATGTCAAAATTAATTTTTGAGACAAAAGATTTGGTCATAGGCTATGAAAAACCACTCACTAAACCTTTGAATTTGAGGATGGAAAGAGGAGATAGGATTGCTCTTGTAGGACCTAATGGAACGGGAAAGAGTACTCTTATAAAAACTGTTTTGGGAGAAGTTAAACCAATTTCAGGTAGCATACATCAAGGACAAAGTATTCAAGTTGGATATTTTAAACAAGAAGAATTTTATGAAGATAAAAAGACGGCGATTGATGAAGTATGGGAAGAGTATCCAAGTTGGAATCAGGCAGAAGTCAGAGCTGCTCTTGCAAAATGCGGTTTGATGACAGAACAGATAGAATCTTTAGTTAGAGTTTTAAGCGGAGGAGAGCAAGCTAAGGTAAGGTTATGTAAAATTTTAAATAGACCGGCAAATGTATTGATGCTTGACGAGCCTACTAACCACTTGGATCCTGAAGCAAAGGAAGAATTAAAACGAGCTATTAAAGATTTTGACGGAGCGGTTTTCTTAATAAGCCACGAAAGAGA
Organism: Peptoniphilus sp.; assembly: GCF_034090345.1. Taxonomy (GTDB): domain Bacteria; phylum Bacillota; class Clostridia; order Tissierellales; family Peptoniphilaceae; genus Peptoniphilus. Next base: position 8,949 of record NZ_JAXDSS010000009.1, read on the forward strand.
TTTCTATGAGTCTATAGCAACAGAAGTATGGAATATGGAAGATTTTAAGGAAGTGTAAAATGATTTTTTTAATTTTGGGTTCGATTTTTTCTACGATATCTTCTTTAATTATCTCAAAGAATAACAAGAAAATTAGAATTGTAGATTTTTTCAAAGAACCTAAAATAGTTTTGTTAAATTTTTTGCCTATAATTTTATGCTCTATAATACTTGGTAAATTAAAATTTGTAAATGGGGCAGCGATTGTAATGGTAGTGGTTAACACTTTGGCATTAATCCACTACTACAAAGTTCAGTTTAGAGAAGAACCATTGTATTTTAAAGATATACTGATTTTTAAAGAAGCCATGAATATGTCAGGGCAATATCCACTAAAATTAAATTTTAGTGCTTTAATCTACATACTGTCAATTTTTGTGGCAATAGCAATGCAATGTTACAAAACGGAATTTGAGATATCGACAGCCATACTCTTAATTTCAATTATATGCTTAGGGGTAGTTTGGCATGCCATAAAAAGTGATAGGGTTTATAGAAACTTGACTATAAAAGATATGAACCCATATATTGAGCTTGAAAGCTATCAAAGCAAAGGATTTTTATATCCATTTCTACACTCGCTAACAGATATATTTGAGTATAAATTTAGAAATTATTCTGAGAAAATGGCAGTAGAAGAACTTTCAGAATTTGAGGAAGGCAAAAACTGTGATATAAATTTTTTAGTGATAATGCTTGAATCATTTAAAGATTTTTCAACTGTCCAAGGAAATTTTGAATTTGAAATTGATCCGTATGAAGATTTAAAAAAATTAAAAGCTGAGTCATTGAATGGCGGGCTGATAGTGAATGCGTTCGGAGGTGGAACTTTTATCACTGAAATGCAAGCTTTAAGCGGTTTTTACCATCTTCCTAAATTCAAAAGAAAGACTAAAACTTATGTGAATTATTTTAAAGATTTAGGCTATATGACAACAGCGCACCATCCATAGTATGGGGGATTCTACAATAGAAAACAGATATATAAAAATATAGGCTTTGAAAGTTTTAAATATTACGAAAATTATTTTAAAAACTTCTCTAAAAAGCCGTTGAGAGATAGAGAGTTTTTTGGAAAACTTATGGAAGATTTTGAAGAGAATTCTAAAAAATCAAAAGTTTTTAGTTTTGCAGTGACCTTTCAAAATCACGGGCCGTATACCAAAGACAGAGAAGGCGAGGATATTATAAAGTGGAAAGAAAATTATGACGAAGGACTATTCAACTACTTTAATAATTATCTAAGAGGAATTAAAGATACATCAGAAAATCTTAAAATATTGACAGATAAATTAAATAAAATCGATAAGCCAACTGTTTTGGTTTTATTTGGCGACCACTCTCCAACGATGGGAGAAAATAAAAGTCTAATTGAAATGCTTGATATTGAACAAAATTTAAAGACAATTGAAGGAGTAAAAAATTTGTACGAAACTCCGTATTTGTTTTGGGCTAATGAAAGTTTGAGGCAAAGAACGAAACTTTATGGAGATGGAAGAACTATAGAACCGGCATTTTTGATGGCTGAACTTTTAAATAAGCTTAAAATTAAAGGGAATGCGTATAGTCAGTTTTTATCAAGATATTCTGAAGAACATTCTGTCAGAAAGGATTTCATAAATCTAGACGGACAAGGGAATTTTGAAAATTTGGACACAGAGCAGAGAGAGAAATTTGACAATGTTGAATATTATCAGCAGTTAAAAAATTGAGATTTTGTAGGAGTTGTTCTCTTTGAGAATAGCTCCTTTTTAATGTAATGTATTTTATTAAAAAGGGTAAAATACAATATAAATTAAAATATAGAATTCGGAGGATTAAACATGTTAGAAGTTGGAGTAAAAGCACCTGAGTTTGAACTTGAAGACCAAAACGGGAAGTTACACAAATTAGAAGATTACAGAGGCAAGAAAGTAGTATTATATTTTTATCCTAAAGATAATACACCGGGTTGTTCAATGCAAGCAATTGGATTTTCAGAATTAAAAGATGATTTTGATAAAAAAGATGCAGTGGTCCTGGGAGTGAGCAAGGACAGCGTTAAATCTCATAAAAAATTTGAAGAGAAAAAAGATTTAAAAATTACAATTCTTTCAGACCCGGAACTTAAGGCAATAGAGGCATATGATGTTTGGAAAGAAAAGAAAACTTTTGGAAAGGCATATATGGGAGTTGTTAGAACAACTTATGTAATAGACGAAGAAGGCAAAATTATATATGCAAATGACAAAGTAAAAGCTAAAGAAGACCCACAAAAAATGCTTGGGGAAGTATAATGAACATTATTATTTCACCAACTAAGAAGATGAGATACGTTGAAAATAATTTGGAAATAACGGAATCTGAATTATTAGAAGACACATTGGAAATTTTAAGTTGGCTAAAAGAGAGAACATATTCTGAGTTAAAAACCATATGGCAATGTAATGATAAGATTGCAGAACAAAATTATGAACGAATAAAGAGTATGGAGTTAGATAAAAGAGTTACTCCTGCCATTTTAGCTTATGATGGGATAGTATTTAAAACTATTGAACCCGAAAAATTTAGTCCGAAAGAAATAGAATACCTATCGGACAAATTGAAGATACTTTCAGGATTTTATGGAGTATTAAGCCCGACTGATGGAGTTGTTCCGTATAGACTTGAAATGCAATCGAAGGTAAATATTTTAGGATATAATGATTTATATGCCTTTTGGGGAGATAAATTATACAGACAACTCAAAATGCCGATAGTAAATTTGGCATCGAAAGAATATTATAAAGCCATAGAAAAATATCTGAGAAAAGATGATGTATTTATAACTTGTAATTTTTTTGAAGTTATAGAGAAAAAGCCGGTTCAAAAAGCCACATATTCCAAAATTGCAAGAGGAGAGATGGTAAGATACATGGCTCAAAACAATGTTCAAGAAATTGAACAGATAAAGGGATTTGATAGACTAGGTTATAAGTACAATGAAGGTAATTCAAACGAGAGAGAATATAATTTTTATAGATAAGAAAAAAGTAAACATAAATAAACTTAGAGTTATATAAATTATTATTGAGAATAAATATCGAATAAATAGCTATTTGTAAAAATTTTAAAAATAATAAAAAAGTATTTTTTGAGAAAATGAAAATTTTAAATTAGAAGAGTTAATTCGCGTTAACTCTTTTTTTTTATTATAAAATTAATTCTTTATAAAAAGTTAATGATATAATTCCTTGCAAATGATATATATTATCAAAAAATAAGATCTAAAGTTTATTTAAAGAAAATAAATTTTAATCTGTAAATAAAAAGAAAAGGAGAGAAAGAAAAATGAAGAAATTATTTTTAACAATTATGATGTTGATTTTAATGATGACATCAAGCGTATTGGCTGCTGGGGAAAATTATGATTTGCCGGTTGAGATTATACATTATTCAAGAGAAGCCGGTAAAAAGTCTATGGCAAACGAGGCCATTATACATACAGCAAAAGTCAAAGAAGAAAATGGGAAGCCGATTTATACAGTATCTTTTAAACCGCTACAATTTAGTGGATTAGAAGGGAAAGTAACTAACTTATTTGTAATCTCAGGAAATTCTAAAACTGAAGCTAAAAAAACTGAGAAAAGCGATAAGACAGATTTTGAATTTTCAAGAGATATGTTAAAAGAAAAAGAAATTGAAATAGCAGTTTGGGTGGATGCCATGGATGAACTTGCAGGGGGGACTCCCGGGGCCGGAGAGCAAAAGGCAATATTGAGTTTAGATTGGTCTAATGTTGATGTAAAATCACAAAATAATAAAGAAAATAAAGTTAAAACTGAAGAGAAAAATAGCGATTTAATAAAGATAAATGTAAATGACAAAGAAGTTCAAATGGACACTAAACCGTATATAGAAAATGGTAGAACTATGGTTCCTGTTAGATTTATTTCAGAGGCACTTGGTTTAAAAGTGGATTGGAATGGAGAGGTTCAAAAAGTTTCTATAGATGAAAAAATCAATTTGACAATTGGAAAAGCTGAAATAGAAAAAGATGGAGTAAAAACTAAAATCGACGCTCCGGCAGTTATAAAAGAAAGCAGAACTTTTGTGCCATTAAGAGCAATTGCTGAAATTTCTGGCGCTAAAGTGGATTGGAACGCAGAAACTCGTACAGTGATAATAAAAAAATAGTAAAGGAGAGAAAATAACAATGAATAATAAAATAAATAGAGCGATGGCACTTATGTTGGCATTGCAAATGGCGGCGTCAACTGCTAGTCCGGTTATGGCACAAGTTAGCGCTAGAGGGCCTATGAATGTAGTAACATCTACTACAACACCCTTAACAACAGCTAAATCAAAAGAAGACTTAGAAGATGTAATGGATTACTTGAAGAAAGAAGTAACTGAAAGAGCCAATGAGATAAAGAAAATAATAGATACTAAAGAAGGGGAAGATAAAGAAAGTTATAAAAAATTAGAAATAATTATAAGAGGATATAAAGAAAATTTTGAAGATCAAGACGGAAGCGATTTAATTAGCTTAATAAATAGATTTGAAAAGAATATAAAAAATTATAAAGTAGAAATAGGCAAACACACACCAAGAGACGACGAAAAAGAAAAAGAAAGCAAAAAAGATTTAGTAGGCAGAATAAATAAACGGATAGAAAAATTAAAAGCAGTATCGGGTAAAGAAGAAGTTTCTAGATATATTTCAAGATATGAAGAAGTTGATGAAACTGAATCTAGAGAATATCTATTAGATGCCTTGGTAAAGGGTGATAAATTAGTAAAGGAATTCTATATAAGAAACCAAGCAAAAGAAGAAAACTCTGAATCAGATGAAGATTCTATAATGGATTATTTAAAGAAAGAAGTAACTGAAAGAGCCAATGAGATAAAGAAAATACTAGATAGTAAAGAAGGGGAAGATAAAGAAAGTTATAAAAAATTAGAAATAATTATAAGAGGATATAAAGAAACCTTTGAAGATCAAGACGAAAGCGATTTAATTAGCTTAATAAATAGATTTGAAAAGAATATAAAAAATTATAAAGTAGAAATAGGCAAACACACACCAAGAGACGACGAAAAAGAAAAAGAAAGCAAAAAAGATTTAGCAGGCAGAATAAATAAACGGATAGAAAAATTAAAAGCAGTATCGGGTAAAGAAGAAGTTTCTAGATATATTTCAAGATATGAAGAAGTTGATGAGACTGAATCTAGAGAATATCTATTAGATGCCTTGGTAAAGGGTGATAAATTAGTAAAGGAATTCTATATAAGAAACCAAGCAAAAGAAGAAAACTCTGAATCAAAGGAAGAAGTTGAAAAGAAAAATTCTAATAAAGACAAAGAAGTTGAAGACGTGCAAGATGTCAATGAAGAGGGGGTATTAAAAGAAGGTCAAACATTAACTTTAAAGGAAAAATATGATGAAGGAAAAAATTCAATATATATATTTGAAAGTACATTACCTGAAGATTTTGAATTGGAATTTGAGGGAGTGACTTATGGAATATATAATGAGAAAGTGGAAGGAGAATATATATTAGATAAAATAAAAGATAGACAATACAAGTTAATAGGACCAAAAGAACATTTAGGAGGTATATATTTTATAAATATAAAAGATAAAAATGGGAAGTATAAGTTACCTGAAAAAAGAATGTACATTGAGGGTGTGGAAGGAATTTATTTGCATCAATGGAAAAATAATAAAACAATAATAAACTCTCCCTATTTTATAAATAGTTTGTCGTCTGATTTTGAGTATCATAACGGCAAGATAGCAAATGGAGATCCTAAACAAATTGACCTTTTAAATAAAAATATAAGGCTTATTCTAGTAACTACAGCAGGAAGTAGTGCTTTTCAAATATATACTCCACAAGATGGGAAAGGTAATGTTAAAGGTAGTTTGAACAATGTATTTTATGACTTAAAAGGGACAATAAATTCAGAATATACGGCAGGATCATATGTACTTAAAAATAGTGCATATACAAATTTAAAATTTATTGATGATATAATTAATATGAGAGATTTAGAAGGAAATGGCCCAGCTAAGTCTGTTAAAATATATTACTACGGAACAGAAATTCCAACGGAAATATCATATCCTTTTTCGGAATACAAACCATCTGATCCTAATCCGGCTGTAATTTTAGGCAGGTATAGACTTCCGGAAAAGACTATTCAACTAAAAATCAAACTTAATACTACAGAAGATAAAGTATTAGAAGTGACAGATAACAATACAGCGGTTGCCGGCAATCCTGCATATGCTTCATATATGGCAGAAGGGTTTAAAGAGTACAGGGGCAAGACATTAGAAGAAATTGAAAAAATAGTCATAGAAGACAGAGATAAAGATATAAAAGCACAAGCGACAGCAGATGTTAAAAAGGCAGTAAAGAGTGCGATTATAGATGCTTTAAAGGGAAATAACAAAAAAAGAGCAACATATTCTGAAATAAAGAAAAATTTAAAAACACTTATAAATGAGTCTTATGAAACATTGTTAGAAATAGAGCAAGGAGCATTTAAAGATAGTAATGTAAATGAATTTAAAACTGCTTACCAAAAAGCGTTAGAAACCTTTGGGAATAACAATGACGATGCAAGTTTACCTAAAGTTTACGATTCTTTAAATAGTACAAAAAATGCTTTACAGAGAAAAGATAAAGATAATAAATTATTGGAAGCTGCAGTGCAAAATGCAAGAACTAAAAAGGCAGAAGATTATGAAGAATGGTCTTATGCCTTTTTAGAAAAAGCTATAAAGGAATGTGAAGAGGAGTTAAACAAACATTTAAATCCTACTCAAATACAGGATAAGATTAAAAAATTACAAGATATAGAAAAAAGTTTAGTACCTAAGCTTAAAGGGGAAAGACAGTATTTTAAGGTAAAGGGAAGAATTGCCGAGAGTGGGCTTTCTTCTGATTCTATGGCAAATGATGCGATGTCTAAGGAAATCTATATAGAGCAAGTAGCGGGAAAAACTATATATCATTTGTTATTTAAACCTATGGAAGTTATGGGAGTAAAGGCGGAAATTCAAAATTTAAAGCATTTTGAAGATAATCAATTTAAGGAGACAAGTGTAAGACTAAGTAAAAGCCCGGGATATACTAAAGTAATTTCGTTTATAAGAGATGCACAAGATGAAAAAGAGTTCAAGATTCAAACAGGAGCCTATATGACATCAGCTAATATTGACTATAGAGATGCTGATTTGAAGTTAGAGAATAAAAAAGAAACAATTACGGAAAGTCAATTAAAAGATGCTATTAAGTCAGAAATTCCTAATTTAAGTATTACTGATGGAAAGGATTCAAAAATTAAAACAGATAAAAATATAGGAGATAATATTGAAGATAAAAAGGCAATTGAAGCAGGTGTATATAAAATTCCGTTTGAGTGGAAGAGAGATGGGTCTGAAGAAGAGGCTATGGGTAAAGAGGCTTTTAGCTCTATAACTGCCAAGGTGGATGGAGAAAAAGCGACCATAACTATAAATACAAGAGAATTAGAAATTAAAAATAATAACGGAGTTTTAAAAGGACATTTACTAGGCTTATTTATAAAGGATGGAAGTAGTAAGTCCGACAATGAAACGGATAAAAGTAAAGCATTAAAAGGTGAAATTGAAACTACAAAATCTGATTTTAAAACTATAACTAGTCCGACAAGTAAGATTAAAAAGTATCCAACTAAATTTACTTTTACAGTTCCTAAAGAAGTTTTAACTAAAAAGTATGAAGTTAATGTAAGGGTTATTGTAGATATAATGGATATGCTTGCAAAAGGAGAACCCGGTTCAGGTAAAGGAAGTAAATCGGCAAAGCTTGTTTTAAATCCTAATTCTGAAAGTCTTAAACCTGTGGTTGATAGTGGGGAAAGTAGTACTGAGATAAGTATTACAAAAGACGATTTAAGAAAAGAATATTATAAGTCTTATGCACTATCTGAGAGAGATTATGAACCAAGTTCATGGAATATTTTTAAAGAAAAATATGACAGAGCGGCAGATATTTTGATTGAAAATAAAAACTTTACACAAGATGAGATAGACAGAGCTAAAGAAGAATTAGTTAAAGCAAGAAACGGGCTTAAGAGACTAAGTAATTCTTCATCTACTAATGCTGATGGAAGAGTTATTAATGGGACAAATTCAAATATGTATACAATGCGAGTAACTGCATTAGAAGCGGATAGAAATGAAACTTCAATGGCAGCTAATGCCATAGTAAACCCTGTAACTATAAGAGAAGAAAATAATAGATTGTATGCGGATGTTAAAATGCAATCAATCAATTACAGAGGATTTGAAGGAGAAGTTCAAGAGTTATTTAGCTTTAGCGGCAATAGTCGCTATGGAAGTAGAATTCCTGCGCGCAAGTCAGGAAACATATTTACATTTGAAGTTCCAAGGGAAGTTTTAGATAGAAATACAGAAGTTTGGTTAGAAGTCAATGTGGATATGATGGATGCTTTAGCTGGCGGCGGCTACGGCTCCGGAAATAGAGTTTTTAGAATGGTCTTTGATCCATCAAATAAAAGCCAAGTAAGCTCAAACTATAATCCAAATTTCAACTCTAGATTTAGTATAAAAGATGAATTAGATAGAGAGATTAGAAATGGATTAAACTATAATTCTAGAGATTATGAAGATAGATCTTGGAGAGATTTTCAATATTCATTGGATAGAGCAAGAGATGTAGTAAGAGATTCCAGAGCTTCTGATAGAGATATAAGCAGGGCATTAGATGATTTGATCAGAGCGAAGAGAAATCTTATTAAGAATAATACGACAAAGAGCGTTGAAACTAAAAATTCATTAGAAAGTAAGAAAATTAATGAAAATGTAAAGACTTATGAAGTAGGAGTAGAAGTTTTAAGAGCTGATGGAAATGGTACTTCAATGGCAAGGGACGGAGTTCATAAAATAGCTAGAGTTGAAGAAAAAGATGGCAAGTTCAAATACTATGTTTCATTTAAACCTATTGAAAAGTCATTTAAAGGTAGAACTTTAACAGGGAATATAACAAAATTATTCTACTATGACGGAGGCAAGTATGAGGCTACTAATGAAGGTGGAGGAGTTTGGTCATTCACTTTAAATTCTAAAATAGAAGATGTGAAAATTGCTGTTTGGGTAGATGCAATGGATGAATTAAGAGGTGGACGTCCGGGCGCTGGTGAACAAGATGCAATCCTAAGATTTAATTGGTCATCTGCTAAAGATATAACGCCTAAGAAGAATGAAGAAAAGAAAGTAATAAATAAATCTGGCAATCTTTACGACATTCAAAATCATTGGGCAAGAGTAGCTATAGAATTTGGCTTGTCTAAAGGATATTTTGAAGGAGTAGGAGATAACAAATTTGAGCCGGATAGAGGCATGACAAGAGGAGAATTTGTAACAGTTCTTGGAAGAATTCAAAAAATTGATAAGAATAGATACCAAAATTCTAAGTTCTCAGATGTAAAACAAGGCGAATTTTATGCACCATATGTGAACTGGGCAAGTGAAACGGGAATAGTCAACGGAGTGGGAAATGAAAGATTTAATCCAAATGATGTTATGACTAGAGAACAAATGGCTGTAATAATGGCTAGATATTTAAAAGTTGCAGGAATCAAAGTTCAAAATGGAGGAAATTCAGAATTTAAAGACAGCTCTAAGATTTCAAGCTGGGCTAAGGATTCAGTTGAAGAACTTGCAAAAGCTAAGATTGTAAACGGAATGGAAGACGGGACATTTAGTCCTAAAACTCCATTTACAAGAGCTCAAGTAGCACAAGTGCTGTATAATATCTATAAATAAAAATTGAGAAGCTTTAGGGTCAGACCTTAGAGCTTCTTTTTAAATTCAAAATATTTCTTCATCTTCTATTTTATAACCGCACTCTGGGCAGAATTTAAAGTAATCTTCTAATTTAAAACCACAATTAGGACAGAGGTTATGCTTGTGGAAATTTTTAAAATTTGTCTTATGAACTCGCTTTTTAGAGAAGTCTTTCTTTTTATGACTTTTATGAAAAGATATATTTATTCTTAGCTTGTACACCAATAAAAAGATGCCTATTGAAATAATTATAAAGCCACATATATGTAGTGCGGTTACGATGAAAGGGTCTACGCCATCTCTTAGTAAAGTCATTCTATTTGAAATTGAAAAATAGCTCCAAATAGTTCCTAAGAAAATTAAGGATATCGCAGCTAAAGCTTCTGAAAAATTTGGACCATTTGTATTATTTTTCATATAATCACCCGTATACATATACCCAATATGTATCGAAATCATGTTATAATAAATTAGGATTAAGGAGAGAGATGATTGAATAATATAAAGGCTTTAAAGGAAATTGAAAGAAGTTTAATAAAAAGTTACAGAAAATATATATGGGTGCCTTTTGTAAAAGGAGTTAATGAATTTGAAATGATTCAAGATGGAGATAAAATTGCAGTTGCAATCTCAGGGGGGAAAGATTCTCTTACACTTGCAAAATGTCTACAAGAGCTTAAAAGGCATGGGAAAATGAACTTTGAGCTTGAATTTATAGCTATGGACCCAGGTTATAACAATAAAAATAGAGAAACACTTAAATACAACTGTGAGAAGCTTGGGATTCCTTTGAAGATTCACAATTCAGATGTGTTTGAAGTTTCTCAAAAAGTGTCTGATGGCTCTCCATGCTATATGTGTGCAAGAATGAGAAGAGGAAATTTATATGCCAAAGCACAGGAACTTGGTTGTAATAAGTTGGCTCTTGGACACCATTTTGATGATGTAATAGAAACTATAATGTTAAATATACTTTTTGCAGGAAACTATAAGACTATGATGCCAAAACTTCATTCTCAAAATTTTGAAGGCCTTGAGTTGATAAGACCCATGTATTATGTAAGGGAAGAGTCGGTTATAAATTTTATAAATTCTACAGGTATTCATGCACTTGACTGTGCTTGCGAAGTTGCAGAGAAAAAAGAAGAAGGCTCTATGAGAGGTTATATCAAGAGTTTAATTACAAAAGTAGAGGAGAAAAACCCAAATGCGGCAATAAGCATTTTGAGGTCAGCTGAAAATGTTGAATTGGGAGCTATTATAGGATATAAGGATAAAGACGGAAAAAAAATATCTTTTATGGAAGAATATTAGAGGTGAAGATTGAAATTTATATCGTGGAACGTAAACGGACTTAGAGCAGCAGTGAAAAAAGGTTTTGTAGAAAAACTTGCAGAGATGAACCCTGATATAATTGGACTTCAAGAAATAAAACTTTCAGAAGGACAGTTGGAACTTGAACTTGAGGGCTATGAATTATATTATAATTATGCAGAGCGAAAGGGATATTCAGGAACGGCAGTTTTTACAAAATTAAAACCGATTTCTGTAACTTATGGAATAGGGATTGAAGAGCATGATACAGAAGGGCGAGTTATAACTCTTGAATTTGAAGATTATTATTTTATAACTTGTTACACACCTAATTCAAAGAGAAAATTGGAACGTTTAGATTACAGAGTAGTTTGGGAAGATTCTTTTAGAAACTATCTAAATGAACTTGATAAAAATAAACCTGTGGTATTGTGCGGAGATTTAAATGTAGCGCATAATGAAATAGACTTGGCAAATCCGGATACAAATCATAAATCTGCTGGATTTAGTGACGAGGAGAGAGCTAAGTTCACAGAACTTTTGGCGAGCGGATATGTAGATACGTTTAGATATTTTTATCCGGATAGAGCCGATGAATATAGTTGGTGGAGTAATTTTAATAAAGCGCGTGAGAGAAACATAGGTTGGAGAATAGACTACTTTGTAGTCTCTGAAAGATTTTTAGATAGGATTGAAGATTCTAAGATTCACCAAAGTGTTATGGGGTCTGATCATTGTCCTGTTGAACTTATTTTAAAGTGAGGTAATAATGAATAATTTATTGACAGAAAAAATACAAGAAAACTTATATTACATTGGAGTAAACGACAGAATAACTCAACTTTTTGAGGGCATGTGGCCGCTTCCGGATGGAGTTGCATATAATTCATACTTACTTACAGGGGAAGTTAGCATTTGTATGGATGTTGTAAAAGATACTACAGTGCAAGGATTCTTAGAAAAGTTATATGAAATTCTAGGGGATAAAGAACTTGATTATCTTGTAATAAACCATATTGAACCGGATCACTCGAGTGGGATTGTTGAGTTACTTTCAATATATCCGCATGTAAAAATAATATGTAACAAAAAGACAGTGCCGCTTCTAGAAAGCTACTATGGAATTACAGAAAATATAATCGAAGTAAAAGACGGGGAAGTTTTAAAGCTTGGAGATAGAGAACTTACTTTTTATATGACACCAATGGTTCACTGGCCTGAATCGATGGTATGCTACGAAGAGGCTACAAAAACTCTATTCTCTCAAGACATATTTGGTGGATTTGGTACATTAAACGGTGCAATTTTTGATGACGAGGTAAAATTTGACGACTACTATCTATCTGAAACAACTCGTTACTTTATAAATATAGTTGGAAAATATTCAGGACAAGCTTTAAAAGCACTTAATAGGTTAGAAAGCCTTGATATAAAGACAATTTGCCCGGTGCATGGAGTTATTTGGAGAAAAGATCCTTCAAAGATATTAGATTTGTATACAAGACTTTCAAAACAGAAAGTTACAGATGGTGTAGTAATAATTTATGGAAGTATGTATGGAAATACAGAGAGAATGGCAGAAGCAGTTGCAAAAGGAGTTGTTGAAGGCGGAATAAGTGATGTTAGAATTAGAGATATATCAAAAACTAACTTATCATATTTATTAGCGGATACATGGAAATATAAAGGGGTTATTTTAGGTTCATGTTCTTATAACAATAATATATTCCCGCCAATGTCATTCCTAATTGAAGAATTAAAACATCAAAAGATGAAAAATAATATTTGGGGATTCTTCGGCTCATATTCTTGGAGCGGTGGAGCAATGAAAAGATTTGACCAGTTTGCAGAAGAAATGAAGTACAATGTTTTAGGTATAAAACCTGAAATCAAAGGGGCTGCAACAGACGAACAAATTCAAGAATTAAAAGACCTTGGAAAAGAAATGGCTAAGAGAATTCTTGAAGATAAAAAAGAAGATTAATTGTGAAAGTAGAACTTGTTAATTCAAGTTCTATTTTTTTTAGATATTTCTTGTATTTTTTATGTTTATTATTTCAATATCCTTATCATACCGATTATTTAATGTTTAGGAAATGATTAGTATTAGTTTTAATAAAAATTTTAAAAAATGGTTGTTAGGCGAAGTTAAATGATATATAATATCATTAAATACCGACTACATCGTCGGTATAAGAGGAGGAAATATATGTGTGCTGCCAAAAGGTTGAGCGTAAAGGAAAGAAAAAAAGAAATCATGGACTCAGCTGCAAAAGTAATTGCCGAAAAGGGACTGGAAAAGACAACAATGGAAGAAATTATTGAAGGAACAACTTTATCAAAGGGTGGGGTTTATCACTATTATGGAAGTGTTATAGAAATATTTAAAGATATTATGCTTAATGGGATTAAATATAGAGACGAAATTATAAGAGAACATCTGGCTAAATCTCAAAAAAATGTAACTAAGGAATTTATGGCTAAGGAGCTTGTTACAAAGATAATTGATGACAACCTTTATATGCCGCTTTACATTGAGTTTTTAATTGCTAAAAAAAGAAATCCTGAGCTCTGTGAACTTATGGTGGAATTACAGGAGCAGACAAAAGAAAGACTCAAAATATCTATGAATGAAGAACTAAAATGGATAAATGAAGCCAATATTTTTCAATTAGTTACTGATTTTACAAATGCAATGATTATTGCGGCAGATGTTTTAGACGCTAGAGAAAATTTCGCCAAGAATAGAAAGATTTTAGAAAAAATGATTATTTGCATATTTGAAAATGGAGAGGAATAAAATAAAGCTTTATAAGAATAGATAGTTTTTTCTAGGATCCGTTAATCTGCTTATCGATAGCTATGATAAGGCAAATAGAATATTTTTTATAATCAAGGGTTAGTATACACTAGCTGAAAGGAGATAAATTAATGAAGGAGAAAAAACATAATAATAAATTGCTTGATTCTACTTCGGAAATCAAGAAGCCCAAGGGAAATGAAAATTTAATAAGAGATATAGAGAATTTAAACCTCGATGTTCCTAATGAAATTATGCAGCGAATCGAAAGTGATGTTGAGCAAAGTGAAAAGCAACCCAAAATTAGCATGGGGGGATTAAATAAAGCGCTTATGAGTATAGCTCCGGAGTATAAGGGGAAGATGCAACTTTCTGTTATTTTGGCCTGCATTGGAGAACTTTTTAGCTTTTCTACTTATTTCTTCAGTGCCTATGCGGCAGGGTGGCTTATAAAAAATGCCGGCGGTAACCCGGTCAGTTTTGATGCACTTCTGAAATATGCTTTTTTGGCAATAGGTTCACTG
>NZ_JAXDSS010000115.1:0-2276 GCF_034090345.1 Peptoniphilus sp.
GAGTCTTTGTGAACCATGTTTCCTCTATATACGTATGATATTGTTTCTATACCTCTGTGTGGGTGCATAGGGAACCCTGCTGTGTAATCGTCGGGGTCTGTGGAGTCAAAACTATCTAACATCAATATTGGGTCATAAGTGTCGGTAGTTTCATGACCTAGTACTCTGACTAAACTTACGCCGGCTCCGTCCTTTGTTCTAAAGCCCGTAACTTTTTTAACAACTTCTCTGTTCATACTATAATTCCTCCCTAAATAACTTTAAAATATCCAACAATTCTTGTTTTTTATTCAATGGTATGGGACTAAACATTTGGATAATTTTATCTTTAACTACCGGAAAAACTTTTGACATCAAAGTTTTTCCGTCATCAGTTATATGCAATATACATCTCCTACCATCGTTTTGGTCAGGACATCTCTCCAATAACTTTCTATTCTCAAGATTTTTTATAATCAGGGGCATTGTGCCGCTAGTGGAGAGGATTTTCTGTTGAACTTGACCAATTGTAAGATCCCCTTTGTGATAGAGAGCTTCCAATACTGCGAATTGACCGGTAGTTAAACCGTGGCTATCAAAAATTTTAGAAAGAGTTCTATCCATTTTTATAACTGTTCTGTGTAAAGCAATAAAATTGTTCAACTCAAGATTTTTCATTAACATCACCTAACTTATCTCTATTTAGAGATAAATATACCCTTGAAAAAATTATTAAAACATTTTGTTATTTTTCATATACAAAGCTTGGGTCCATATGTGTGTAAAATTGAGTTTCTCCGTCTTTTTCTAAAGTTATTGCCTCGCCGTCAATGGAGTCTCTATACTCTCTTGTAACTTTATAGCCTTTAGATTCCCACTCTTTTTTTAATTCAATATAATTTTGCTCACGTAGTGTAATGTATTTTTCAAGCTCATCATTATTTACTGAGTAAGCATCAACTTTAGTTGTAAAATTTTTCCATTCATTTCTTGAAAGTAATGGGAGTTCTTCAATTTCTATTTCAATTGTTGAATCTTGCTCAAACATAAATTTGCTTAGGAGTATTTCATTGTTTCCAATAGATATTTTTTCAATTGGGCGCATTTTATTCTCTTCTATAAAATAGCTGTTGTAGTCTTCATAGTTTTCAATTATTACATTTGGAATTTTTTCAATAAAGTCTATAGCTTCTTTTTCAGTTTCAAAAATTCCAAAGTTTTTACTATTTTCTTTTTGTATAAATTTTATAATAAACATAGAATCATCCTTTTTATTAAATATTTACCCTTAATTTTAAAATAATCATATAAATGGGTAAATTTAAAAAGAGGTGAATAGGATGAAAATAATACCGATAAGAGCATTTGAAGATAATTATATATGGACTTTAATAAAAGGGAATAATGCAGTAGTAGTTGATCCGGGAGAGGCTGAACCGGTATTAAAATACAAAAAAGAAAATGAACTCAACCTGGTAGGAATTTTGTTAACTCATAAACATTCAGACCATGTAGGTGGAGTGAGAACTTTAAAAAATAAATTTGATTTAAAAGTTTATGGACCGAAAGAAATAGAAAATCTAGCAGATATTGTTGTACGAGATGGAGATATTTTTGAAATTTTGGATGAAAAAGTAGAAGTGATTAAGACCTCAGGTCATACGGAAGAGCATGTCTCATACTTGATAGAAAATAATTTATTTTGTGGAGATGCATTATTTTTAGCCGGGTGTGGAAGAGTATTTACAGGAGACTATGAAGCACAGTACAATACTATTCAAAAATTTAAAGAATTGAATGGAGATACAAAAGTGTTTGCAGCGCATGAATACTCTAAGACAAATTTAAAGTTTGCAGATAGTGTAATGCCATCTGAAGCAGTGAGTTTGGCGATGAAACTTGTAGAAACTTTAGAGAAAGAGGGTAGGCCATCTTTGCCGTCAACTATCGGAATGGAACTTGAGATAAATCCATTTATGAAGGCCGGGAGTTTTGAAGAGTTTAAAAAATACAGAGATATACGAGATGGTTTTTAAAAAAGTCCAAATAAAATTTATAAATAATAGTGTATTAGTTAAATTAATTTAATATACTTTAGATATAAATATTAATTTTAGAGGTTGGGAATTTGAGTAAGAATATTTTTAAGTACTTCAATATAAAATTTAAACATATACTCTATGCAATTATATTGAATATATTTATGTCTTATATAATAAGAGGAATAGCAGTAGAGGTTTTAAACTACATAATAGGATTATCAGGGGAAGTAAATATAAATTTTTCTAATTTTAAAG
>NZ_JAXDSS010000023.1:0-35964 GCF_034090345.1 Peptoniphilus sp.
TAGGAGTTTTGTTTGCTATGTTTATTTTTAGTGGTTTTTGGTTTATTTTGGTTTAGGATCTATTTTAGCTGCTATGTGTTGATTTTTACATAATAAGAGAGACTCATATTAATGAGTCTCCCCAATATTTGACATAGAGCCTTTTTTAATTAAGCAAGTTCTACAGTTGCTCCTGCTTCTTCTAATTTAGCTTTAAGTTCTTCAGCTTCTTCTTTGCTTGCGCCTTCTTTAACTGCTTTTGGAGCTCCGTCAACAATAGCTTTAGCGTCTTTTAGTCCAAGCCCTGTAGCATCTTTAACTACTTTGATAACTTTAACTTTTTCTGCTCCTGCATCTTTGATGATTACATCAAATTCAGTTTTTTCTTCAGCTGCTGCTGGAGCTGCACCTGCTACTGGAGCTGCTGCTACTGCCATAGGAGCTGCTGCTGATACTCCGAATTCTTCTTCTAATGCTTTAACAACTTCTGAAAGTTCTAATACTGTTAAACCTTTGATTTCTTCAATAAGTGATTGTACTTTATCTGACATTATAATATCCTCCTGTTTGTGCTTTGCACTAAATTTTTATGCTGTTTCCTGTTCTTTCTTTTCTGCTATGGCATTTAATACCACTGCAAGTCCTCTAATATTTCCGTTAAGTACATTAACAAGACCTTGAATTGGACTGTTCATGCTGCCAAGTAACTTAGCAATAAGTACTTCTTTAGACGGTAATTTAGCTAGACCTTCTACTTCTTCTTTTGAAATTAATTTTCCGTCTACAATACCGGATTTGATTTCAAATGCTTCATGTTCTTTAGCGAATTCAGCTGTTACTTTTGCTGCTGAAACCGGATCTTCTAGTGAAAATGCTATCGCGCTTGGTCCTACTAGGTATTCTGAAATTTCAGTTTGTCCAAGTTCTTCGAACGCACGTCTCATCATAGTATTTTTGTAAACTTTGTATTCTACATTAGCTTCTCTGTATTTACTTCTAAGTTCAGTCACTTCTTCTACAGTAAGACCTCTGTAATTAACAAGTACGATACTTTGAGCGCTTTCAATTTTTCCTTTGATTTTGTCAACCAATTGGACTTTTCCATTTAGCTTTTCTTCTTTCACTATTTCACCTCCAAATATAAAAAATCCCATCGCAGACTGATGAGATTAAGAAATTCGTATTTAAAACGATCTTACCTCGGTAGGATTTTTAAGATTTCTCCCCTACTGTCTGCGGTCAATTAACATAAATATTCTATCTTTCACAGGACACGTTGTCAAGACTAAATATACAATTTGTTAAAATTAATTTCTAGAGTTGTCAAACATATGTTACAACCCTAAATGTTTTAAATAATATGATTCAATTTAGGTTTAACTTTACTATCTTAGATGTCTTCTTATACTTAATAGTAGTTTTATAAATTAACCTTTGACTTTTCTTAGTAAAACTAAAATTTACTATCGCTTATGAATTTTGTTATACTGTCTATACAAGGAGGTAATTATGGATTCTTTTATAGAAACTAAAAATCTTACCAAAGTATATAAAATGGGAGATTCTTCTGTATATGCCTTAGACAATGTCAATCTCAAAATAAAAAAAGGACAGATTGTATGTCTGCTCGGCACATCTGGAAGTGGAAAATCAACTCTTTTAAATATACTTGCCGGCCTTGATAAGCCAACCACCGGTCAAGTCTTTATAGGAGGAATTGATATAGTTGGTTTAAACGAAGACCAAATCACAAAATTTAGACAACACAATGTTGGTTTTGTATTTCAATCTTACAACTTAATCCCAACTCTTAATGCGTCAGAAAACGTCAGCCTTGGACTTACTTTTAAAGGTATTTCTAAGGCAAAGCGCAATGAATTTGCAAAAGACATCCTTACAAAAGTCGGGCTAGGAGATAGATTGCGACACAAGCCAAATGAAATGAGTGGTGGACAACAACAAAGAGTTTCAATAGCTAGAGCCTTTGTCGATAGTCCTCCAATTGTGTTTGCCGATGAGCCAACCGGTAATTTAGATAGTAAAACATCTGATGATATCATGAAACTTATGTGCTCAATATCTCGAAAACATAATCAAACGTTGATTATTGTAACCCATGACGTTGAAACTTCTGTCTATGCTGATGTGATTATACATATGAAGGATGGAAAAATTATAAATATAGAAGACAATGTTTCGTTAATTTCATAACTCGGAGGAAAAATGAAAAAATTCACAATTTATTTATTATTAATTTTGCTATTATTTAATTCAAGCATTGTAAGTGCAGGTAATGTAAAAACAACATCTAATTTAAAACTCAATGTATCTGCACCACAAACTATAAATTTAACTGATGTAGAAGCCGCTGCTGTAAATATTACACTAAACAATCCATCTAACGAAGAAAACATCTCCGGAATTTCAGTACAAGCTTTTATCGAAAATCCTGACAAAGTGTATATTGATGGAGATGGTTATGCTGTAAACAACGGTTCAATAGGACAAAATAATTCTTTAAATGGCACTTTTTATTTGAGAACCGAAAAAGATTTTACCACTAAATCTGTGCCTATAAAGCTAAAACTTAGATACTATGTAAATCAAACTTTCATTGAACAGGAAGAAACTATATATGTAAGAGTTATAGCCCCTGAAAAACCGGTAAATCCGTCTCTTGAAATTTCAAAGAGTTCTCTGTGGACCGGTTCTGTACACCCCTCTAAATCATTTGAAGTTCCATTTACAATTAAAAATACCGGAGATTCGATAGCTAAAAACATAAAAGTTTCATTAGAAGGCCTTGAAAGCGGAAAGATAACTCTTGCAAAGGGCCTCTCTACTGTTGATATAACTTCTTTAGAACCTGGTAATTCAACACCTGTATTCTTTGATTTAAAATCTGACACATCAACACCTGCCGGAAGTTATATGCTGACTTTAAAATATTCATTTGTAGGTGATGACGCAACTAAAGCTCCTAAAGAAGGCTCTTATAGTTTTTCAATAGATGTATTAAAAGCATCAAAATCTTCTACGAATTTAGAATTTCAAAATGTCGTATTCCCTACTAGAGTTTTGAGTAGAAACCAAAGTACTACAATAGGTTTTGACATAGTTAACACTGGTAAAAATCAGGCAAAAAATTTAGTTGTAACGGCACTTTCTCAAGACCAAAGTGGTCTTGCTTCAAAATCCGTTTCAAAAGTTTTAACAAAATCATTAGACCCGGGACAATCTAAACACTATTCTTTTGATTTCATTACAACTCCTTCTGCTGATACTAAAAATTACCCTGTGGAGTTAAAAGTTTCTTATGGCGACGGAGCAGAAGGTACTTTAGATGCTACTCAAATTGTCGGTGTTTTCATAAAAGCCCCTAAGCCGGTTGACCCTAACGCTAAAGATACATCACCAGTTCCTAAATTGATTTTAGAAGAATATTCTTTTGACCCTGAAATCATAGAGGCGGGAATGCCATTTAAAATGCATTTAAAACTCTATAACACAAATGCAAAAAAATCTGTTAGAAATATAAAAATACTTTTGACATCAGATGCTCAAGAATCTGTTTCAAATAATTCAAACAATTCAAATAATTCTCAATCAAGCGGAAATAATAATACACCATCTACAGCTTCTGTATTCACTCCTGTAGGAAGTTCCAATACATTCTATGTAGATGAGATAAAACCCGGAAAGAGAGTTGAAAAGGAAATTGTATTTACTACAGTTCCTGATACTGCTGCCAAGACATATACTGTAATAGCAAATTTTGAATACGAAGATGCCAAAGCTGAAAAATATCAAGCATCTGAGCAAATTGGTATACCTGTAGTTCAAAAAGCAAAACTTGATATAGGAGATATAGTCCCTCAAGGTGAATTTATAGTTGGGCAGGAAAACCCAATCACTGTTGACTATTTCAACACTGGAAAAGCCTCACTTTACAATGTGTTAGTTAAGATAAGTGGTAAAAATTTAAAATTCGACATACCTTCAAGCTATAAAGGGAACTTTTCTCCTGGAAGCTCCGAACAGTTCACAGTATCAGTTACACCTGAAAAAGCTGGTAAAGGAAAATTTGAAATAGAATTTTCATACGAAGACTCAACCGGCAAAAAAGAAACTTTAACTAGAGACTATTCATTTGATGCACAAGATTTCTCGGCTCCTGAAACCATTGATGAAATGCCGCAACAAAGTTCTTTTAATCCTTTGCTGCTAATCATTCCACTAATTCTTTTAGGTGCTGGTGCAGGCGGATTTATATTCTATAAAAAGCGTAAACAAAATAAAAATGATGAGGATTTGAAATTGTAATGAACTTAAATGATTTAATTTCTATGGCTATAAAAAATTTAAAATCGAGAAAGCTGAGGACGTTCTTAACAGTTCTCGGTGTCATTATAGGAACTACTTCAATTATAGTCATGCTTTCCATCGGATTTGGATTTCAAAAAATAAATACTGCAATGTACTCCTCAATGGGTAATTTGACAATCTTGGATTTACAAAAAAACTTCGGCTCAATGAATGCTGAAATGGGGCCTAAGACAAAAGATAAAAAACTTAATGATATGGCTGTTACAGAAGTGTCTCGTGTTGAGCATGTCACTTCTGTAATGCCTATCTATAAGGCCTCTGCTACATTTAGAAGCGGTCGTTACGTCAATGAATGGGTAGATGTTGTAGCTATCCCGCCTAAAGTTATGAATGACTTTGATTTTAAAATACAAGATGGTAGACTTCTCACGAATGGAGATACTAAATACATTGTCTTTAGTGGCGGTGCTGCCAAAAACTTTAGAGATCCTAAGAGAATAAATATCGATGCTTCATCAAAAGTAGAACCTATGAAAAGTAAAATTGAAATTTCAAAAATAAATATAGAAAACTCAGAAATAAATGGAAATTTTACAGAAGATGAGGACAAACCCATGTATTCAGAAAAAATTTCTGTAGTGGGCGTGTTAGTACCAAACGAAAACGACTGGCAAAATTACAATACAATTTATATGCCTATAGATTACTTAAAAAAATTAGCTAAAGATTCTGCCCAATTTTCTAACACAAATCCACCTAAATTTAATGAGTATTCTATTATAAAAGTTAAAGTTGATGATATAAAAAATGTAAAAGCTGTTCAAGATAATATCAAAGCCATGGGATACAATGCTTCAAACATCTTTGCAGAAATTCTTGAAAGCCAAAATAAAAATATATTGATAGTGCAAGCAGTATTTGGAGCAATATCTGCTGTATCATTTTTAGTGGCCGCCATAGGTATCACCAACACAATGATAATGTCAATTTACGAAAGAACTCGAGAAATAGGTGTAATGAAAGTAATAGGAGCTTCGATAGCTGATATAAAAAAACTATTCTTAATCGAGGCTGGTTTCATAGGTCTTTTAGGAGGAATAATTGGAGTCGTATTTTCTCTAATACTTTCCTCTGTATTCAATATCTTGGCAAAAGGATTCTTGATGTCCAGATTCCAACTCAATGGAGACTTTGATCCAAAGATATCTTATATTCCTTTTTGGTTGATTTTAATTGCACTGTTATTCTCTTGTTTAATTGGAATTTTAGCAGGTTATTTCCCTGCAAAACGTGCAATGAAATTATCCGCCTTAGATGCAATTAGAAGTGAATAGAAAAATATGTTGCATTGGCAACTAATAGAATTTGCTTACAATATTAAATAAAATGGATGCTCGTCTATATTTTTTAAGTAGCATCCATTTTATTTTGTGTTGAATTCTTTTGTTGTAATAACTCATGATATAAATTTTTAAAAGCTCAGGTTATCTTAATTGTCTATAGATATTGCTCCATTTACTGTACCTATTTCTATAGTATTTCTTCCGTTCTTAATTTTTTCATCTATTTTTTTTGGAAATATATTACTTTTTTCATTTTCAAAGAATGTACTGACCGCTCCATTTATTGAATTTATTTTTATGTTAGCATCAAAATTTTCCATCTTTATATTAGCCGCTCCATTTATTTCCGAAATTTTTATATTAAACGACTCCTTACTATCTATACCTAAAGCCCCGTTTACTTCCTCTATTGTAAGCGCCTTAATATTTGTGTCTACTGACATAGCCCCATTTAAGTTAGTTATTTTTGCTACCAACTCCTCCGGATTTTTTGAATATACTATCGTTCTTCTATAATTATTTTTAAACAAATCTCTTATTGAAATAATATCCGTTTCTCCACCCTTATCGTCAATAATTAGTTTACAGTTTTCAAAACTATAATCAATATTTCCCTTTTTACCATTAGTAATTTTTATTCCGTCGTAATTTGATTGTTTTATTAATAGACCACCATTTAATTTTTCTATATAAAGTTCTTTTATCTCGACATCAAAGTTTTCTTCTTTATCAAAATTTTCTATATTTGAAAATGCTTTTTGCTCTTTAATATCTTCTATAATACTCAAGTCAATTGCTGAATTTTTTAACTTATCTCTATCATTTATAAAAAATGAAATCCCAGCAATTATCAAAGCTGATACTCCTAATAACAATACTATAATAATAAATCTCTTCATCTATCTCACCAACTTCCATCTTATTGCAAAAAATACATCTCCAACTGTTCTAATAAAAAATTTTAAAAATTTAATTCCTAAATACAATAATATTATTCCAAAACAAATTAGCGCAATCCCTGTAAATAATCTTGTTATTGGATTTGCCAAAATAGCAACTTCTGAAACCGGTATAAATGGAAAAAAGCTCAAAAATAATCCAATCCCGCCTACTATCAAACCCACTCCAGCTCCCATAAGTCCCATAAATATTCCAAATGCCAACCCGAAAATACCTGTAATAGCGCCTATGATTACCGGAGCAAAGATCAAACCTAAAACTATCAATAAAATATTTCTTGATGTATTATCATTTTTTTCTATATTTTCTTCATTTTCTATATTTTCTTTTTTTGTAGCTTTTTGAGGGTCTCTTCCCAAGTACTCTTTAGCTATGTCATCAGGATATCCAAGTTCTTCAGCAATCTTTTCTTCAGTTTTGCCTTGTTCTATTCCCAAGTTAAAATGCTCTTCATAATCATAGATAATATCATCTACAACTATTTTGGGCAGTTCTCCAAGATGATATCTTAATAAATTCAAATAATCTTTTTTATTCATCCGTTTCACCTTTCAATATCATATTTACAGAATTAATAAATTCAAACCACTCTTCAATTTGTCCTTCATATTGTTTTTTCCCAAAATTAGTAATAGCATAGTACTTTCTCGGCGGTCCACTTTGAGACTCTTCTAAGTATGTAGAAACATATCCTTCATTAGATAGTCGCCTAAGTAGAGGATAGATACTGCCTTCTGAAATATTTATATGCTTTGAGATTTTTTCTACCATTTCATAACCATAGTGGTCTCTATCCTTGAGAAGTGCAAAAACTAAAAGTTCTAAAACACCTTTTTTAAACTGTACGTTCATATAATTCCCTCTCTTCAGATGCATAATATCACAAGCTACCTTTTAATGCAAGGTACTGAGTATAAAATAATACTAATTAAAATATTACTACCAATCCAAAAACTTTTTTATTAATTTACTCTATAGTTTGTAAATATGTATTACTTTATAAATAATTTATCAAATTATAACTTTTGAATTATCTATCATATAGAATAGCTAAATTTATAAATTTCATTAAAAACCCCCTTTCACTATGTCTAGCAAAAGGGGGCATATTAGATTATAGGATATAAAATTTTTCAACGTCAGGATTTTTTTCAAGCATTTCTGAAATTCTTATAACTTCATCTTCATCATCCGATAAAAATCTCATATTTATTGTAAGTTTACTTTCGCCGCCTAGTTGTTTTACGTTGCTATATTTGATCTTCTTGTATCCAACATGCTGTTTAATTTCATCTATTACAGTTAAATTATTTGCTTGAACAACAAGAGTGTGTGTAGCTGCGGCAGAAAAAAATACTCCTCCGACATATAGCATACTTTGTACTGTCGCCATTACCATGCATACAACTATTCCAACAAAATATAAGCCTGCGCCAAAGCTCATGCCTATAATCGCCATAGTCCAAATACCTGCTGAGGTAGTCAGCCCACTTATTGTATCATCTTTAACAAAAATTACTCCTGTTCCTAAAAAACCTACTCCTGAGACAATTTGTGCCGCAACTCTCGCAGCATCATAGTGAGGAGTATCTGCAAAACCATACTTAGAAATTATCATGCCGAGGCAAGCTCCAAGTGATACTATTATATGTGTTCTTATTCCGGCAAATTTATTTCTATTCTCTCTTTCATGTCCTATTATAAAGCCGCACACTACCGAGAGAGCTATTCTAAGTAGTAATTCTAATTCAAATCCAAAATCAAAATTAAACATCTTTTATCGCTAAGCAATAACTTCAATATTTGAAGTTGCCACAATGTCAACTCCGCTTTCTAAAATGTTTTTAACAACTACATCTCCTATTCTAAGTGGGGCTTTTATCTTTAAACCTCTGATAATATTTAACACATCAAAAATTTTATCTTTATCTATAGGTTTTGTAGTCTTCACTGAAGCACAATGATATTTTCCCCCATCTATATTCACAACAGATGTAATAATTCTCTTAGGCGAAGTCACTTCTGCCTTAGCATATACCTCCCCTCTTTTACAATTATTTCCTCTTACTGATATTTCTCCATCTTCAACTTCCACTTCCAACTCACAACCTATTGGACAAGTTATGCAAACCATTTTACTTCTCATTATTCCTCCACTGAAAATACTAATTCTCCACTTTCTGAAATATCATCTTTTTTCAAAATTATTTTTTCCATTTCTGCAGGTAACAACAAATTTTTCCTTCTTCTGTAAATTTCTCTTCCATTAAGTTTGGCTACCAAGTCTTTGTCTTTAAATACCCTTTTTACTCTGAACCTAATTGTATATTTTTCTGTGTCAGTTATGTCTATTTTTAATGGAACTGTATATCCTATGCCATATCCGGTCTTTAAATCAACTTCTCCTCTTGAAATTTCCATCTTGTTTTGAACATACTTTGCTGCACCTATTCCCGCTTGTTTAGCTTCCTCAGAAACATAGTCCACAAGGTCGTGAACGTGAAGTACATTCCCACACGCAAAAACGCCCTCTACATTTGTCATAAAGTTATCTCTAACTTCCGGACCTCTTGTTCGATTATCAAGTTTAACACCTATCTCTTTTGATAACTCATTTTCAGGTATCAGACCACAAGATAATAGCACTGTATCACAAGGTATATACTCTTCAGTTCCTTCTATAGGTCTTAAATTTCCGTCAACTTCTGCAACGTCAACTCCTGTAACTCTATCCTTGCCATGTATGTTTACAATAGTCTTTGAAAGTTCAAGAGGTATTGAGTAATCATTTAAACACTGAACTATATTTCTCTTAAGCCCATTTGAATGAGGCATTATCTCCAAAACTCTCTTTACGTTTGCTCCTTCATAAGTCATTCTTCGAGCCATTATAAGTCCAATATCTCCTGAACCCAATATTACTACTTCTTTACCCGGCATAAGTCCATCTATGTTTATAAGCTTTTGAGCTGCTCCGGCTGTATAAACTCCCGCCGGTCTATTCCCCGGAATATTTAATGCTCCTCTTGGTCTCTCTCTACAACCCATTGCCAAAACAATTGATTTAGCTTTTATTCGTTCTATCTTCCCTGAGTTCATAAGTGTCAATATTTTTTCAGCGTTAATATCAATCACAGTAGTATTTAAAATATACTCTATTTTTTCATCTTCTACTTTTTTATAAAATCTATTCGCATACTCAGGCCCGGTCAGTTCTTCTTTAAACGTGTGTAGACCAAATCCGTTATGAATACACTGATTTAATATTCCACCAAGTCTATCGTCTCTTTCTATTAGTAAAATATCATTTAAACCTTGTTCGTGAGCACCTAGGGCAGCTGCCATTCCGGCAGGTCCTCCCCCAACTATTACAACACTGTACTCTCTCATATTTCTCCTCTTTTCCCAACTATTAAATTAGAGCCTTCACCATTTTTCAATACTTCTGTTTCATCTATATTAAGTTCTCTCGCTAAAATTTCTATAATTTTTGGTGTGCAGAATCCTCCTTGACATCTTCCGGCAGTCGCTCTTACTCTACGTTTTATTCCATCTATTGATCTAGCCCCCAATATTCTATTTATACTATCTACTATTTCCCCTTCAGTAACTCTTTCACATCTGCAAACTATATTCCCATATCTGCCATCTTGTTCTATAAGTTTTTCGTGTTCTTCAAAAGAAAGCTCACGAGTACATACAATAGGATTTCTCTTTGTAATGAAGTCCTTATTTTCTTCGAAGTCATATTTTTCAGCAATCATTTTGGCAACTTTCCTTCCAACTGCCGGAGATGCTGTAAGCCCTGGTGATTCCATTCCAGCTACATCATAAAATCCATTTCTGCCATCTACTTCTCCAATTACAAACTCATGCTCTTCCGTTGCAGCTCTCAAACCTGTAAAAGAAGTTATAACTGTTCCAAAAGGAATATTATTTATAAATTTTTGAGTATCTTGATAAATATAATCCAATTCATCTCTTGTAGTAGTTGTATTTTCTTTATCCTCTATAAACGTTGAAGTAGGTCCAAGTAAGACATTCCCATCTATTGTAGGAGTTGCTAAAATTCCCTTTCCTCTTTCAGTAGGTAATTGGAACATAACGTGATTTACAATTCCATTCGCTTCTTTATCTAATAAAAAGTATTCGCCTCTTCTCGGCATAATTTTTATTTTATTTTCGCTCACCATGTTGTGAATCACATCAGCAAATAAACCCGCTGCATTTACCACAGCTTTAGATGTAAATTTCTCCTTGTTGGTCTTTATTAAATAACCATCTTCTAAACAGTCTATACCTTCAACCTTTTGATTAAACTTGAATTCAACCCCATTTTGAGCTGCATTTTCAGCCATGGCTATATTTAATAAAAATGGATCAACTATTCCAGCTTCACTACAATACAAAGCGGCAACTGCTTCTTCAGAAATATTTGGCTCAAACTCTCTAAGTTTTTCTCTATAAATTATTTCTAATCCATTAACTCCATTTTTTTCGCCTCTAACTTTTAACTTCTCAAGTTGCGGTATATCTTCTTCTCTAAAAGATACAACTAATGAACCAATTTTTTTAAATGGAAATGCCAACTCTTCAGACAACTTCGGCATCATTTTATTCCCTTCAACATTCAGTTTCGCCATCAAAGAATCTTCTCTTGCATCATATCCCCCGTGGACAATACCTGAATTTGCCTTTGACGTTCCAACACATACATCAGCACCACTCTCCAAAACTAAAAACTTTCCATTATAAGCTGACAATTCTCTAGCAACTGCTGAGCCGGAAACTCCAGCTCCTATTATTACAACATCATACATAGACATTCTCCCCACTAAAAAAGAGCACGACAAATACATGTCATGCTCTTCTCAAAACTCATTGCATTGATTTTATTATAGTCCTTTTATAAGATTTTTTCTATTTTTTATCTATCTTTTCAAAATAATCTTTAGTTTGCTCTCTAACTCTAGGGAATAAAACTAGTAGCGCAATCATATTTGGAATTATTACAAGCCCCATTGCAATATCTTGTACAGTCCAAACCAAACTTATTTTACCAAGAGAACCCACCATACACAATAATGGGAATATATATTTAACCTTTTCTGTTACTCCTGATCCGTATGCATAAGTGAATGACTTAGCTGCATTGAACCATTGACCCATAAGTGTTGTGAAACAGAATATTAAAAGTGCAAATATAGCAATATAAGACAAAGGTTTATAAACTGTTCCTATTGCAGTTATTGCCATACTTGAAGCTTCAATTGAACCATCAATTGCAATTCCTGAAACCCCTACAGTTAAAGCTGTCATAGTACAAATTATTATTGTATCTAAGAAAACTTCTGTTACGCCTGTGATACCTTCCTCAACCGGATGGTCCACAATTGCAGTACCATGAGCAAAAGGTGCAGTTCCTTCCCCAGCTTCATTTGAATACATACCTCTTGCAATACCGTATTGCATTGCTCTGGCAATTATAAAACCACCGGTTCCGCCTGCAACTGCTTCAAATGAAAAAGCTTGAGAGAAAATTTCTCCAAATACAAGTGGTACAGATTTAATATTTAATAAAATTACTACAGTACAAAGTACACAGTAAAGAATGCTCATAAGAGGAACTAATCTTGTAGCTACGTTTGCAACTCTCCTTAAACCACCTAATGTGATAGCAAGTAATAAAATAACTAAAATTGCTCCTGTAATCTTTGTATCAACATTAAAGTTAGCTTTCAATATAGTTGCAATTGTATTTGATTGAACTAAGTTAGCCCCCATCATCTTAATTGTCATTAAAATTGCTATTATGATTCCCAACCATGGAGCTTTTAATCCATCTCTTATATAGTACATAGGACCTGATAAAATTCTACCATTCTTCTCTCTTCCTCTGTATAATTGAGAAAGCACAATTTCACCATATTTAAGAGCCATGCCGAAAAATGCAGCAAGCCACATCCAGAAGATAGCTCCAAATCCACCTGAAACTATAGCTGTTGCAACCCCTACTACGTTACCTCCACCTATGTTTCCTGCCAACGTTACCATCATTGCTTTAAAAGTTGAAAGTGAGCCCTCTTCTTTTTCCACATTTCTTTCTTTAAAAGAACTTACCAAAGTTTTGTTGATTATGTATTTGAACCTTCTAACTTGAATAAATCCATTGGCAAAAGTATATAAAACTCCAAGACCAAGCAATACATAAACTAACCAATTTCCCCACAAGACTTTATTAAAAGCCTCTAAAAATTGCTCTAAATTTTCCATATTCTCCTCCTTGACAATAAAAAAGAGTAGAAGAAATCAATTAAAATAATCGAAAACTTCTACTCATCTCTCACTGTTCCGCTATTTTTTTATAATGTTACCATATTTTTTTATAGTTCGCAAATGTTATCATAAATTTTATTTTGATAAACTTCTATTTTTCCATCTTGTGTTTTATAGCCTCTATCTCATCAGGGTAATCTGTTATTATTGCATCAACTCCCATATTGATAACTTTTTCAAAATCCCACTTTTCTGAACCAAACCATACGTTGACCCCAACTCCATTTGCATGTAGTTCCTCTACAAGTTCTTGAGTCATTCCATATCCTGATGGATGATAAAAACCAGAATTTAATTTTTTTACATAATCCCATGGCTCATGCATCCAACTATCTGTCAACAGACCATATTTTAAATTAGGATTTACTTCTTGCATTCTTAATATTGAAAAATGGTTGAATGAAGAGATAACTACTTTATCTTCTAAGTTATACTTTTTCAATAATTCGTCAACTTTTTCTTCAATCCCCTCATAACTATAAACACCAGTCTTCAACTCAATATTTGTCAATATATCCATATCTTTTACATATTCTAAATACTCTTCCAAGAGTGGAATTTCTTCTTTTTCTAAGTCAAAACCATCTGCTGCATTAAATTTTATAAGTTCTTCATATGTATAATCTTGTACTCTTCCAACGCCATCAGTTGTCCTATCTATTCGCTCATCATGAATAATTACAACTTTTCCATCCTTAGTTAAATGTACATCAAATTCTATTCCGTCGGCTCCTGCTTCAAAAGCTTTTTTAAAAGCTATCATAGTGTTCTCAGGATATTTTGACCTAAACCCTCTGTGTGCAATATTAAGCATTGTTCCCCCTCTTGTCTTATAAAAAATAAAAAGAACCCCCGTCATAGACCGAAAGTTCTTCTCCTAACTCCATAATTTCAGCTAATATAAATATACACAGTTAAAATTGTATTGTCAAATTATAAGCCCCACACATTTTTATTTGTAGAAGATATGCACATAGCCCCTGCATTTAATGCTTCTATAATTTCATGTTTGTCTGAGATTAATCCGCCTGCTATTATGGGTATTTTTATTTTATTCTTAATTTTTTGAATTACCGGACTTATTATACCCGGAAGTATCTCAACCATATCAGGACTAGATTTCACTACATTGGTTTCAAGATTTTCAAGAGCCATAGAATCTATTATAAAAATTCTAAATATTGTAAACAAATTTAATTCATTTGCCCTTTTTATATTATTTATCCTAGTCGAAATTATTCCATCTGCTCCGGTATATTTTTTAATAAAGTCCACAGAAATCTCTCTAGCTGCTAAACCGTCTATCAAATCCACATGGACTATTACATACTTTTCATGTTGTTTTATTTTTTTTACATAATCTGCAATATTTACTATATTGCCAAATAGCAAAAAAATTATTTTGGAATCTTCCTCTAAAGCTCTATCTAATTCAATTTCATTTTTTACAGCCATTATAATTGGACTCTCTGATATATAGTCCAATATTGTATCTTTATTCAATTAAGTTCCCTTTCTTCAATGCTATGTTTATTTAAAAAAAGAAGCGGGATTCCGCTTCTTAAGATGTTTTTATTCAGCTAATTTTTGTCCGTTTACTTTAATTCCAGGACCCATTGTAGTTGCAAGAGTTACTGATTTTAAATATCTTCCTTTTGCAGCAGCCGGTTTAGCTTTGATTATAGCTTGCATAATAGCGTTGAAGTTGTCAGTAAGTTTTTCTACCCCAAAAGAAACTTTACCAATAGCAACGTTGATTATAGCAGCTTTGTCCACTCTATATTCAACCTTACCAGCTTTAGTTTCTTCTACAGCTTTTTGTACATCAAATGTAACTGTTCCTGACTTAGGGTTTGGCATAAGACCTTTAGGTCCTAAAACTCTACCTATTTTACCTACTACACCCATCATATCAGGCGTTGCTATCATTACATCAAATTCAAACCAGTTTTCTTGCTGAATTTTTTCAACAAGTTCTTCTCCACCTGCATAGTCTGCGCCAGCAGCTTCAGCTTCTTTTACTTTATCTCCCTTTGCAAGTACAAGTACTCTAACGCTTTTACCTGTTCCGTGAGGAAGTACTGTAGTACCTCTAACTTGTTGGTCTGCATGTCTAGGATCTACACCAAGTCTTACTGCAAGTTCAACAGTTGAGTCAAATTTTGTAGTTGGAGTCTTTGTTACAAGTTCCATAGCTTCAGCTACATCATAAAGTTTAGTTCTATCTACAAGTTTAGCACTTTCTAAATATTTTTTACCTCTTTTTGGCATTAATTCCCTCCTTGTGGTATTAACGGAATACTCCTCCCACTAATCTATTACTTCTACACCCATACTTCTTGCTGTACCAGCTATCATACTAATAGCTGATTCAACACTTGCTGCATTTAAGTCAGGTAATTTAGTTTCAGCTATTTCTTTAATTTGAGCCTTTGTTATCTTACCTACTTTTTTCTTGTTAGGTTCTCCACTTCCTGAGTTTAAATTAATTGCTTTTTTAATTAAAACCGCAGCCGGTGGAGTCTTTGTTACGAATGTAAAAGATCTATCTTGATATACTGTTAAAACTACCGGAATTATAAGTCCGGCTTGGTCAGCAGTCTTTGCGTTAAATTCTTTTGTAAACTGCATAATATTTACACCATGAGGTCCTAATGCAGTACCTACTGGTGGTGCCGGTGTTGCCTTCCCGGCAGGAATTTGTAATTTTACAAGTGCGATTACTTTCTTTGCCATTTTATTTCCTCCTTGTGGTAAATCGGGATTACCCTCCCACTTCATAGAATTCCTATTCTATTTCTTAATAATTTGATTGAAGCCCAATTCAACTAAAGTATCTCGACCAAACATTGATATAGAAACTTTAACTTTACTCTTCTCATAATTTAAAGAGTCTATTTTACCCATGAAACCATTGAAAGGTCCATCAATTACTTTGACTTCTTCTCCAACTTCATAGTTTTCATATAACTCTTTGTCATCAGTTACTCCAAGAACTCGTACTTCTTCATCTAAAAGAGGTACAGGTTTAGATCCGGGACCTACAAATCCTGTTACTCCTCTAGTATTTCTGACAAGGTACCAAGATTCATCATTCATAATCATCTTCACCAAGACATATGAAGGGAACATTTTTCTCTCTTTGACTTTTCTCTGTCCATCTTTACTTTCTACATATTCTTCAAGTGGAACTTGGATGTCTAATATATAGTCCTGCATATTTCTATTTTGGACCATTGCTTCCATATTATCTTTTACCTTATTTTCGTGTCCTGAGTAAGTATGAATTACATACCATTTTGCCTTATCTTCTTTTTGATATGATTGTTCGTCCTGGTTATTTTTGGGTTCGCGTATTTCCTGATCCAAAATATCACCTATCCTATGATTAGGTTTAATAAGAACATAACAATCTTATCGTATATTGTAAGAAGAATAGAAAAAGCTATAACTGCTGTTATTACAATCATAGATAAGTTAACTATTTCTTTCTTTGTAGGCCAAACAACTTTTTTGAATTCTGATTTCACGCCTCTGAAATATTTTCCTAGGCTCTTGTCTTCTACTTTTTGAACAGACTCCTTGCTAGTTGCCATTTCGTCCTCCTATTAAAGTTACTTAGTCTCCTTATGAGTTGTATGCTCCTTACAGAACTTACAATACTTCTTTAGTTCTAACCTTTCAGTGGTATTCTTCTTGTTCTTATAAGTGACATAATTTCTTTGTTTACATTGTGTACACTCTAAAACCACTCTATCAGCCATAAAAACACCTCCTATAAAAAAGGGCCTCTTGAGAGCCCTTGCTGGTCAATGACCTTCGTGTTAAATTTACTTATGTATGTTATCATAAATTACTTGATTTGTAAAGTATTATTCATAAATAAAGCCGATGATTGCACTGTTTTAACTACATTCAATCAGATTAAATAAAAATATTTCCAAGTTGTATACATCCAATTAAATTTAATAAAAATTATATACCCATTATTTATATTGAACATTGAGAATACGTTATTTTTATGCTACTATTTAAATATGCAGGGGGACTCTATGAGTTGAGAAGGCTAAAACCTGACCCTTAGAACCTGTCGGTTAACACCGTGGAAGGAAGCATTACATAATTTTTGCATGCTTACTCCCACAGGGAGTATTTTTTATTTTAAGGAGACTTTAATGGAAAAAATTTTTAAAATGGAACTTAAAACCATAAGAGAAAAAAGACCTTTAATCGAGTGTCTTACAAACAATGTCACAATAAATGACGTTGCCAATGCCATACTTGCCATAGGTGCCTCGCCTATCATGGCTCACTCAGTGTTAGAACTTGAAGATATTATAAAAAATTCAGGATCTGTCTATGTGAATCTCGGCGGAATATGTGAACAGTCTTTAAAAGAAATGAGATTTGCCGCAAAAATGGCAGAAAAATATCAAAAGCCACTAGTGCTTGATGCAGTTGGTTCCGGAAGCTCTTCAATAAGAAATGACTTTACAGATGAATTTATAAAAAATAAAATTTCTATAATTCACGGCAATTACTCAGAAATATCTTACATAGTAAACAAATCTTCAAACTCTAAAGGAGTTGATGCATCTTTTGATGAATCAGTCTCAATGATAGATGTTGCAATAAAAGCAAGTCAAATTACAAATTCAGTTATTGTAGCTACCGGAAAAATTGATTATGTAACCGATGGCAAAACTTGCTACTCAGTTGATAACGGCGTTGAAGAAATGCAATTGGTAACAGGTTGTGGTTGTATGCTAACCGGACTTCTATCAGCCGGAGCAGCTGCAACAGATAACTTTTTAGAATCTGCTCTTACAATAACAACACTCATGTCCGTAGCTGGTGAACGAGCAAAGAATGGAATGCGTGGTCTTGGAGATTTCCATATAAATTTAATTAACGAGCTATCTACAATTAATTACAAAATTTTGAAAGAAGGTGCGAAAATTGAAAAGTGTTGATTATTCAATCTATCTTGTAACAGATAGATCCCTTATGACCGGAGATAATTTATTAAATGCAGTTGAAGAATCTTTAAATGGCGGAACTAAATTAGTGCAGCTTAGAGAAAAAAACGCCACTACTCGTGAATTTTTAGAATTAGCTGTAGAATTAAAAGAACTTTGCCATAGATATAATGCTAAATTATTGATTAATGACAGAATAGATATAGCACTTGCTGTCGATGCAGATGGAGTTCACCTGGGACAAACTGATATCCCCGCTGATATAGCAAGAAAAATCCTCGGAGAAGATAAAATTATAGGTATCAGTGCTCAAACCATTGATAGAGCAAGAGAAGCTGAGTCTCTAGGTGCTGATTACATTGGAGTTGGCGCAGTTTTCCCAACTAAAACTAAAGACGTAATACACGATATGAATCCTGAAATTTTGAGCTCAGTTGCAGCTTCTGTAAGTATCCCTGTAGTTGCAATAGGAGGAATAAACAGAACGACAATAGATAATTTAAAAGACATAGATGTTGCTGGGTATGCAATAGTCACCGGAATACTAATGGCAGAAGATAAAAAATATGAAACTGAATACCTATTAAAAAAATATAGAGAAAATACGAGGGCATTTAATGCAAAATAATAAATTAAAGAAGATGATTTTAGCAGCGCTTTTTGCTGCAATTAACATAGCTGTTTCAAGCGTGGCATTTATAACAAACTTTGTTCCATTTCAGCATGCTACAAATGTAGTCGGAACAGTTTTCTTAGGTTCAACTTATAATTTGGCACAAGCTTTTATCAGCGGTACAGTTCGTATGTTTATTCTCGGCAGGCCTTTTACAGCTTACACCGGCGCTGTCTTCGGCGCTGTACTATCTGCTATTCTATATGAAAAGACAAAATCACTTTTTGCAGCCGGCATTGGAGAAATTTTTGGAACCGGTGTAATAGGAGCCTTAATTTCATACTATCCTATGAGATATCTTTTCACTTATCCGGGTCTAAAACTTGATAATGAACCATTTTGGTTTTTTATGCCAATGTGGATTCCGGCTACTATTACGGGAAGTATTGTTGGAATAATAATAGCTAAAATACTTTTAAAAGCAAACTTATTTAACAAGCTAGTATAAATTTGATATTTCTTAAACAACATTTTAAATAGACTAAAAAAGATAGTGCAAAATTTTAAACACTATCTTTTTAAATTTAAATTAAAAATCTATTTTTTTTCCATAGTAAGCTGCTGTGTAAATTTTCTTGATATCTTCAGGGCTGGTCTTTCTTGGATTAGTTAGAGTACAAGCATCTGCAAATGCATTCGCTGACATTGTATCTAGAACTTCAAGGAATTTATCTTCTTCAATTACTGTATTCTTTCCATCTTTAATGTTCAATGTCAATCCAACAGCTTCGTTAAGTTTTCTAACTTCTTCTGCTATATCATCTATTCTTAAAATATCTTCTAGCATATCATAACTATCACTTTCTTTTCTATTGTAGTCGATGACATATGGTAACATTATTGCATTTGCTTCCCCATGAGTTAAATGGAATATTCCACCAATCTTATGAGCCATACTGTGTACAATACCCAGCGAACAATTTGAGAATGCCATACCTGCAAGAGTTGAAGCATCATGCATTTTAGTTCTTGCTTCCATATCATCTCCATCTTTAACTGCTCTTTCAAGATATTTAAGAACTAACTCAACCGCTTTAATTGCCAAAGGAGTTGTATAATCATCAGCGGCAGTTGAAGCAATTGCTTCAATAGCGTGAGTCATAACATCCATACCTGTTTGAGCTGTGATAAGTGGTGGCATTTTTTGCGGTAGTCTTGGGTCTATAATCGCTATGTCTGGAACAAAATCAGGATGTACTAACGGATACTTGATTTGTTTCACCGGATCAGTTATTACAGAAAAAGCTGTGATTTCAGAAGCTGTTCCTGAAGTTGAAGGTATACATACCATTCGTGCTTTTTGTCTTAGTGGTGGATTATCAAAAGAAACTAATTTTTCAAAATCATAGTTTGGATGTTCATAAAATACCCACATAGCTTTTGCCGCATCCATTGCAGAGCCTCCACCTATGGCAATTATCCAATCAGGGCCAAACTCTTCCATTTTTTTACCGCCCAGAAGACATTCCTCTACAGTTGGGTCAGGATTTACTCCGTCAATAAGTTGAGTTTCAAATCCAGCAACTTCCAATATCTTAGTAACTTCATCTAAAAAGCCAAAACGCTTCATTGAACTTCCACCAGTTACTAAAGTTGCTCTCTTACCTTTCAAAGAAGATAAAACTTCCAATGAATCTTCACCATGTACTATTTTATTAGGTACGCTAAAAATCGCCATAACATTTCCTCCTTAATAAAAAACGTTTTCTTTGTGTATGTTAAAAGTTTAACATATTTTTGTTGAATTTAAAAGTCTTTTATAAAATATTTTTTATTTTTAAGAAACATGACAAGTGATAATAGATTGAAATTTATCAACTTATCAAAATAAAAAAGAAATTTATAAATTATTCATATCATTGTCATCAAAACAACAAAAAATAATAAAAAAGCAATAGTCTAATAAGTAGATTCCCCAAATAAAAATTTCCATCAGACTATATTCAAGATAATTATTTAAAGATAATAAATTGAGTGAACACTCTGCCAATAAAAATCTTAAATTACTGAAATCCTCTAACAATATTTATAGAATAACTTAATAAACTAAAGCTTATTGAGATTTTTAGAAAAATTTGTTATGAGCATAAACAAATCTTTCCTATATTAGCTTTAGTATTTTATCTTTGTATGTTTCACCTTATCCCTTGCTTGAAATGTAAATTTACAATATATTTTTCCCTATATCCATTATTAAACGATTATTAGGTGTTGCTTGTATATTTCTTTTTCTTTCATGTGTTCTCCTTTTCGTTTTTAGACAAAGTACAAACAGTAAACCTTTTTTTGGTTTACTGTTTCATAAATTGCTATATTATATCTTATGTTTAATTGTTTGATTTAGACAAAGTCAATTTTATTTATAGCCATCTTCATCATATTATCGCCTATCCTTGCAAGTAAACGATGAAAGAAGTGAATATTAGGGCTTTTCATATCATTGTAGCCTAACATATATCCCTTTGAGGTAATTTTTATTTTATCCGACCAATTGAGGTCTTGTATTGGATTATTTGTATAGAATAACCCTTCTACATCGCTGATTCCCATGCTCTTTAGTGTATTTGACATCATCAGCTTTAAACCGAGCTTGCCTACACTATCAAAAATCAAACAACCCCCTACATATCTTTTAGAAAGTTCTAAAACTAAATCTTTCACTTCATTTCTCTTAAAATAATGAAATACCCCTGCCGCAAAGAAAATAACTCCGTTTAAAACGTCTACTTCGTTCATCCATGAATAATCTTTTAAATCACAGGCAACATTTCTTTCTCTTTCATAATTTGAAATAAGGTGATTACGAATCTCTATAACATCATGAAAATCTATATTTACTATCTTACAACTTCCATTATCACAGGCTTTTCCCGTTTCATCCAAGCCGCAACCGAGATTTACAACAGTTGCCTTTGGATAAGTCTTTAGATATTCTTTGATTTCCCACATAATATCCAACTGACGCATTGCTGCTTCAAGCGCTCCGAATTCATATAAAAATGAATTGTTTTTTTTCTCTAATTCGGAAAAATCATAATCCAATCCATCACACAGATTCTTTGCAAAAATATCTGTATAGAGTTCAGGAAATTTTTCAGAACACATTTTTCTACCATATAGCGGCACAAACAATGTTTCCTGAACGGTATTCTTTTCTATCTTTACTTTTTGTATTTCAACACACCTCCTTGAGTTAATTAAAATTTTATTTCACTCAACCTTTATTATAAAATATCATATTTAAACCAAGTTATATAGATCTGACTCATTACTTTTCATCTTTTTTAGTACATTTGAAGCTTCCTGTAACTACTCTATAAAGATTTTAACTTTTTCTGCTTAACCCACTTCTTTCGTATATCTATGATTTTAAAATATATCTTGTCTTTTCTTTCTTAGTTGATTCATGAAATACTGCTTTTCCTATTTTAATATGAAAACTACTTCCTTCCCCAATTTTTATTATTTTCTCTGTCCCTAAGAGGTTAACCCTTTCGGAAAATTAGTTAAATTTGATATTGCAGTTTGAGCAAAATATTTTTAACGAAAATATATTTTCTCTATATCTATAATTTTTAGTTATATTTAAAATTTTGTGGGTAATAATTAACTATAAATTTTAAATATTTAAATTATGAAAGGAGAACACCCCATGCAAAAATTTGAATGTACACTTTGTGGATATATATATGATCCAGCTTTAGGAGATCCTGATAATGGCGTTGAACCTAACACAGCATTTGAAGATGTTTCTGAAGATTGGGTTTGCCCACTTTGCGGAGCTGGAAAAGAAGACTTTGAAATTTACGAAGACTAATTAAAAATTTTAAGAGCGCTAGTCGCTCTTATTTTTTTGCACAAAATAAAAAGCTATGGATTTTCTCCATAACTTTAAATTTTAACCCTTTCAATATTTGCTCCAAGTTTTCTAAATTTCTCTTCTATGTCCTCATAACCTCTATCTATATGGTAAATTTCTCCTATTTCAGTTTCACCTTCTGCCATAAGGCCAGCAAGGATTAAAGCCGCTCCTGCTCTTAAATCTGTCGCATTTACTTTTGCACCTTTTAATTGGCTCGGTCCTACCACTCTAGCCTCTCTATCTTTAGTGTTTATATCTGCTCCCATTTTTACAAGTTCATCTGCATGCATAAATCTATTTTCAAACACAGTTTCTTTAACTGTGCTCTTCCCATTTAGAGTTGTTGTAAATGCCATAAACTGAGCTTGCATATCCGTTGGAAATCCTGGATAGGGCAATGTCTTTATATTTATAGGACGTTTGATTGAATTTCCTATTACTCTAAGGCTGTCATCTTCTTCAATCACTTGTGCCCCAGCTTCTTCAAGCTTTGCAATAACAGGTTTTATATGAGATACTATCACATTTTCAATTTTTATATCTCCTTCTGTCATAGCTGCTGCAACCATAAATGTTCCGGCTTCTATTCTGTCAGGTATTATTTGGTGAGTACAGCCTTTTAATTCTTTTACTCCATTAATTCTTATAGTTGATGTGCCGGCTCCCACTACTTTAGCCCCCATCTTTCTCAAGAAATTAGCTAAATCTACTATTTCAGGTTCCATTGCAGCATTTTCAATTACAGTTTCTCCTTCAGCTAACACAGCTGCTGTCATTATGTTTTCTGTAGCCCCAACAGATGGAAAATCTAAATATATTGTATCTCCTATTAGTTTTTCACAACTTGCCGTTATATCGCCAACATTGTTTTCAATTTTTGCTCCAAGAGCTTCAAATCCTTTTAAGTGTAAATCTATAGGTCTGGCTCCTATATTACATCCACCTGGGAGAGAATTGACAGTTTTGCCCATTCTTCCAAGAAGCGGTCCCATAACTAAAAAAGATGCTCTCATCTTTCCCATTAACTCATAATTGGTCACGTATGAACTCAAATTATTTGAATTTATTATTATTTTGTTTTTTTCTACTCTCTTTACGGTACTCCCCAAACTTTCAAGCACTTGACACATTATGTCTACATCTTTAAGACCAGGTACGTCTTCAAGAACTACATCTTCTGTTCCAAGTAAAGAAGCAGCTAAAATCGGTAGTGCTGCATTTTTAGCTCCACTTATGCGAACTGTTCCTCTTAATGGCTCAGACTTTCTTACAATTATTTTTTCCAAGTTATATTCCTCCGAACTATTGTTACAATTATTATAACACGTGTTATAATAATTATTCATTTGATTTTAAAGATTCTACCATATTTATCCCCTTTAGTTTATTATGGAAAATCAACATTATGACTAAATTCACAAATAAAGTTATAAAAATTGAAACAAAGTATGATTTTAATGTCAATACAGGGTCCAACATAGCCTCATTTGGGACTACTATCTTAATTACAATGTAGTGAAGTAATTTCCCCACAAGCGCTCCAAAAACTATACCTAACACAGTAAGCAAACCTGTTTCACGATATATATATGCTGTAGTTTCATGCGAATAAAACCCCAATACTTTTATTGTTGAAATCTCTCGTAACCTCTCAACTATATTTATATTAGTCAAATTGTATAATACTATCATAGCTAAAAGAGCTGATGCAACTGTTATAATCACTTGAACCTTTTTGATTGAATTCATATATTCAACCATTATTTCTTGTACTGAATTCATATTCACAACTGATATAACGGATTTATAGTTTTGGAATTCATCTTTAATACTCTCAACATCTTTATCTATTTTATAGAGGTCCGTATTGTTTTCTAATTCTTTTTTAAATACTCTTTTGTAATAATTCTCACCCATTACGGCGTAATGACCCATATACATTTCCATTATGTCAGAAACTTCTACTTCAAAAGATATCCCCTCACTATTTGTTATCTTTATGGTGTCTCCTATTTTTAAGTCTTTTAATTTTGCCGCTTTCTCACTTATTATCACACCATTTTCAGGTATGTCTATTTTCCCGCCACTCTTTCTATCCCTTAAGTCTACAAAATCTTTTATTACTTTGTCAGATTTTACACTTATCAGTGTCAAATCTTCAATTACATCTTTGTAATCAAATTCAAATTGTTCTAAGTTTACTCCAGTTCTTTCAAACTCTTTCTTATTTCTACTAATGATGTATTCTTCATAAGAATCTTCATCTAAAAGTTCATCATAAGTTACAGATAGGTCATAATTCATAATCTCATCGAATTGTTTATTGCCTATTCCATTTACAGAGCCTTCTATACCAAATCCCAAAATTAGAAGTGCAGTGCAGCCCATTATGCCTATAACTGTCATAATCATACGCTTCTTGTATCTGAAAATATTTCTTGCTGTAACTTTAAATAAGAAGCTCATACAATTCCAAATGAACGGAATTTTTTCAAGTAAAATTCTATTTCCGGCCCTTGGTGTCTTCTTTCTGAGTAAACTTGCTGTATTTTCCTTTAAAGTTTTTCTCACTGATATCAGAGCTGCCACACCACTGAACATTAATCCAACTAATATGGATAAAATCACCCTTCCGGGATAGAAATAATAATTCAAATGATTTTCAAATATAGTTGTAGTAGAGTAGGCATTTCCTATTATTCTAGGTAACAAAGTTGATCCTACAATAGCTCCTATTGTTCCGCCTATAACGGCCGCGCTACTTCCATATCTGAAATATTTTTTTGAAATTTCTCTAGTTGTATACCCTAGGGCTTTATATGTTCCTATATTGATTCTGTTGTCTTCAACCATTCTGGTCATAGTTGTAAATGTAACCAACATTGCTATTAAAAAGAAAAATATTGGAAAAACAAGGCTTAATGTGTCAACACTTTCAGCATCTTTTAAGTACGCATTTAGATACGCATTTGAATATCTTGAAGTTATTTTGTATCTTGGTACTTTCAAAATTTTTATCACTCTCTTTGCGTCTTCTAAATCACGCCTGCCATTTTGTATTTCTTCATCAGCTTCCAGTTTTTTACTTTCAAATTCTTTTTGACCTTTTATAAGCTCTTTTTCATTTTTATAGAGTTTTCTCTTTGCCTTTTCAAGTTTATCTCTTGCTGAATTTACCTCAGAGAAATAAGTATCTTCTGCTTTTTCATAACTATCTAGGCCTTCTTTATATGCATTCTTTCCGTCATTTAGCCTTTCAACTCCGGATTCATATTCACTCTTTCCCTTTTCATATTCTATCTTTCCGTCGTTATATTTAGAAAGATTTTCATCATATTGTGATTTTGCAGATTTTAGTTTTTCTTTTCCACTCTCTATCTCAAGCTTTGCGGCATCTAATTTTTGCCTTGCTGTATTTAATTCCCTCTTACCTTCTTCATACTTAGCTTCTCCATCTTTAAATTTTAAAAGATTTTCTCTGTACTCTCTTTCTCCGGCCTCAGCTGTTTTTATTCCCTCTTCAAGCTGTTTCTTGCCCATTTCTATAGTCTTCTTTGACTCTTCCAATTGAACAGAAACTCTGTCTAATTCTCTTCTGCTTTCTTTTAATTTATCTACGCCCGCTCTTGCTAACTTAAGATTTGCAAGCAATGAATCATATTCTTTTACAATATCTACTCCGCCATATTTCATACTCAACTTTGAAATTTCACTTTCAAATTGTTTTTTTAATTCCATTGCGGCATTATAACTTTCTCTTGTAGTTTGCACTTCAATCTTCAGCGAGTCTATCTGAGCTCTCTTTTTAATTATTTCACTCTCTAACTCTGCGTATATTGGGTTAGAAGAATCTATTGAGTTCTTTTCAGCTTCCAATTTTTCTAAATCTTGCTCATAAGTTTTTATTTGGTTTTCTTTTTCCTTTATACTTTCTTCTATGGACTTAAGTTCTTCTTCAACTCTTCTGTACTCTGCCAATGCTTTTTCAACTAACTTTATATAGCTTTCATTTTCTGTTAGCTTCCTATCCACTTCATCTATATTGGCATTTGTTCCAAGTTCAGTTGCTATTTTTTGAAGTCCTTCTGAATATTTTTTCTCTCCATCCTGATACTGTTGCAATCCCAATTGGTATTTTTGTTCTCCGGATTCTAACTCCGCCTTTGAACTTTCTATTTTTTTAAGTCCTTCATCAAGTTTTCTACGGCCTTCTTCTAATTGATTTTTAGTTTGGTCCAAAGTTTTTCGAGAACTATCTAACTCTCCAGAGCCTCTTTCATATTTCTTTTCACCGTCGTTGTACTCAATCTCACCATCTTGTAGTTTTTTAGCAGCTTCTTCAATTTCTACTTTCCCATCTTGTAGCTTTCTATTACCATCTTCAAGTTCTGTTTTAGAAGCTTCTAATTTATTTTTTCCATCTTTTAGCTTTTTTTCATTTTCTTTTATTTCACGTTCTGATTTTTCTAACTTATCTTTTGCTTCATCTAACTTATCTCTTCCAATTTTAGATTCCTTGCCCAACTTACTTTCTCCGTCTGAAAGTTCAGCTTTTCCCTTTGCCAACTTTTCTTTTCCATCTTCAAGTTCTTCTGCTCCAGTTTTAATTTTATCTTCCGCTTCCTTAATCTCCGATTCCCCTGAAGATATTTTATTTTTTAAATCATCCTTTAAAGCATCATATCTTTCTTCGGGTCTAAGATTAAAATCTACT
Source organism: Peptoniphilus sp. (assembly GCF_034090345.1). Classification (GTDB taxonomy): domain Bacteria; phylum Bacillota; class Clostridia; order Tissierellales; family Peptoniphilaceae; genus Peptoniphilus. The sequence continues at coordinate 27,173 of NZ_JAXDSS010000023.1, forward strand.
TTCAAACTATTTATATGTGGTTTTAATATTTCTTTGTATTTTTTAGATGATGTTTCAATACCCTGTGTTCCACTATATATTAACTTTGCAAATTTTATATTTGTATTAAAATTTCCAGGAGATATATAGCCAAATCCATGTATTTCTCCAAGCCCCTCAAGAGAATTCCCCCTGCTCCTATTTGAAATATAAGACATACTTTCTGCAAAACCAACGACTTTGTACTCATAGCTTATAAGTTTATTTTCATCACTCTTGTCAAAAATTCCGGATTCTTTTCTAAAAGTTAAAATATCACCTAATTTAAATTCTTTTTTCAACTCTGCATCTAATAAAATTTCCTTGTCATCTCTTATGTTCCTGCCAAAAACTACAGTAGGCTTTCCAATTTTATATGGCATACTAAAAAGAGACACAAGTTTTCCTGTCCTGTCTTCTTTCAGTTGAACTTCATATCCATACTCAAGTTCTTCAATTCCTTTTTGAGATTCAATAGCCTTTAAATCACTATCTTCAAATCCTATGACTGAGCTCACCAAAATATCTTCCGTATTTTCTTTTTTTATCTTGTCCTGTGCATTACTTCTCATAGTTGGGGCAGTTGATGTAAGTCCAACCAACACAAATACACCCAACCCAACAATTATAAGTATGGAAATGTATCTTGATAATGAATTTTTTATTTCTCTAAAAGTATCTTTTTCTATATTTTTCATAAGACTACCATTCTATTTCATCAATATTCATTGGATTTTCATTTATTGTTATTGATTTCACTTTAGCATCCATAATTTCAATCACTTTATCAGCTATAGGAGCAACAGCCTTGTTATGTGTTATTACTATTACAGTTGTGTCCGTTGTCTTAGCTGTGTCTTTTAAGATTTTTAAAACTTGTTTACCGGTTTTATAGTCAAGTGCTCCAGTTGGCTCGTCACATAATAATAATTTCGGTTTTTTTGCCAAAGCTCTTGCTATTGAAACCCTCTGTTGTTCCCCACCTGATAATTGTGATGGAAAGTTATCCATTCTATCTTTAAGACCCAAAGATTCCAAAACTATTTCCGGCTTTAATGTGTCTTTTACTATTTGAGTTGCCAATTCTACATTTTCTTTAACTGTTAAATTTGGAATTAAGTTATAGAATTGAAAAACAAACCCCATATCATTTCTTCTATACATTGTAAGTTCTCTATCGTTTAATTTTGAAATGTCTTTACCTTCTATACTTACAATACCCGAAGTTGGACTATCCATTCCCCCAAGAATATTGAGAAGTGTAGACTTACCTGCCCCTGATGGCCCGACTATCAACACAAATTCATTCCTATCTATTTCAAAATTAATCCCATTATTGGCAAAAATTGTAGTTTCTCCCATTATATATTTTTTATAAAGGTCTTTAACTTCTATGAATGCCATTTTCTCACCTCGGCACAATTATATCACTTGCGTTTTTCCATTTAAATGCTTTGAAATTTATACGCTTTTTATAATTATATCCATTATTTAATTTTATTAAATCACTAAATACATTTAAATCAAATTTTCCATAATTTGATAACAATGCTATATAGTATACTTTTTATGATATATGGGTATATAAAATGTATAGATTTATTTTATATAGTACACTTAATTAGATAAATAGTATCATTTATTAAAAAAGAAAGGCGAAAACATGATTGAATTTAAGGAAATAGCAAAGGTTTATCCCGGCAATCAGGTTGCCTGTGAAGATGTAAACATCAAAATTGAAGACGGTGAATTTGTGTGTTTCATAGGTACATCCGGATCAGGGAAGACCACTTGTATGCGTATGATTAACAGAATGACAGAACCAACTCACGGCTCAATATTAATTGACAACAAGGATATCCAGCAAGAAAACCCTGTTGAGCTAAGAAAAAAAATAGGCTATGTGATCCAACAAATTGGATTAATGCCTCACATGACAATTTTTGACAATATTGTTATGGTCCCAAGACTACTCAAATGGGACGAAACTAAACTTAGAGCAATCGCTGAAAATCTTATAGAACGTGTCGACTTGCCTAAAGAATACTTAGATAGATATCCTTCAGAATTATCTGGAGGGCAACAACAGAGAATAGGCGTAATAAGGGCTCTAGCTGCTGACCAAGATATAATCTTAATGGACGAACCATTTGGAGCACTTGACCCTATTACAAGAAATTCTCTACAACAACTTGTAAAATCTCTTCAAAAAGAAATGGGAAAGACAGTAATTTTTGTAACTCACGACATGGACGAAGCCCTTCAACTTTCAGACAAGATAGTTATCATGGACAAAGGCCATGTAATTCAAATAGGTTCTCCAGAAAATATTTTGAAAAATCCTGCGACTGAATATGTCAAAGAACTGCTTGGTGAAGAAAAATTAAATGAAGCTAAAACTTCTTACAATACTGTCGAAACTATCATGCTCAAAAATCCGGTACATGCTAATTTACACAACACAACTCTTGAAGCCATAAAACTTATGCGTAACAAACGTGTAGATACATTATTTGTAACAGATGATGACGGAGTACTCTTGGGGCACATCGGAATATTTGACCTAGTTAAAATAGGTAAGCGAAATGTTCCACTTAGAACTATCTTAACTAAATCTCACCCTATTTTAAATAGCACAAAAATTATAGAAGCTATTCACCAAATATACAAATTAAAAGTTAAAAATCTTCCGGTTGTAGATTCTAAGCGAAGATTAGTTGGTATAGTTACAAGAGCTTCTATTGTAGATACAATTTACGAAAACTTATGGAGTGAAGATGATATTGTCGAAGATATTATTGATACTTCTTCATCTGATAAACTAAAAAAACTTACCGAGGAAGCACAGGTGAATTTAAATGATTAATTATTTTGTGTCCAATGCTAATGAAATTCTTTATAAATCTTTGGAACATCTATTCATCGCAAGTATCGCTCTTTTACTAGGTATCTTATTTGCAGTTCCCACCGGAATTTTAATTTCTAAAAATAGAGCTGTAGCTAAAATTGTGATGGCTTTTGCATCAGTTTTACAAACCATACCATCTTTTGCACTTCTTTCCATTATTACTATCATTGGAGTTGGAAAGCTACCTGCTATAATAGCACTGTTTATATACTCTCTTCTTCCAATTTTGAGAAACACTTATCTTGGAATTGTATCAGTCGATGCAAATTCAATTGATGCTGCAAGAGGAATGGGAATGACTGAAAAGCAGGTACTTTTTAAAGTAAAAATACCTCTTGCACTCTCAGTTATAATGTCTGGAATAAGACTTAGTGCCGTATATGTAATAGCTTGGACAACCTTAGCTTCTTATATAGGAGCCGGCGGTCTTGGAGACTTTATCTTCAACGGCCTTAACAACTATATTCCTCCAATGATTGTGTGGGGAACTATACCTGTTAGTATAATGGCTCTTTTTGCTGATTTTGTTCTTGGAAAAGTTGAAAAGAAGCTATCTCCTTACAAGGTATCAGGAGGTGCAAAATGAAAAAGAAATTAATATTAACTATCTTGTGTCTATTGCTAACAGCTTGTTCTATGCCGGGATTAGGTGGTAATACTGACACACAAATAGTAATTGCAGCTGGAAATACAAGCGAAAGACAAATACTTTCTCAAATTGTTTCAGAGATGATTAAAGAATATACCGACTTAAAAGTTACAATAATAAATAACCTTGGTTCTACAACTCTAATACACACTGCAATGAACGAAGGTGACGTGAATTTAAGTGGAGGAATGTACACAGGTACTTCTATCACTGGTGAGCTTGGTTTAGGAGCCATAATGGACCCAACAGAAGCGTTAAAAGTATCTCAAGAAGAATACCTAAAGCGATTTAATAGAATTTGGTATGATTCTTATGGATTTTCAAATACTTATGCTTTTATGGTGACAAAGGAATTTGCAAATGAACACAACATTACAAAAGTTTCTGAACTCGAACAATTTAAAGATACTTTAAAAGTTGGAGTAGACTCTTCTTGGATACAACGTCAAGGAGATGGATATGATGGATTCCAAGAAAAATATGGCTATGGATTTAAAAACATATATCCAATGGAAATAGCTCTTGTCTATTCGGCAATAAATAATGGAGAAATGGACGTAGTGCTTGGATATTCAACAGATGGTAGAATAAACTCCTATGGTCTACAAATTCTCGAAGACGATAGACAACTCTTCCCTCCATATGATTGCTCTCCTGTAGCAAGTGCTGAAATAGTTAAAAAGCATCCCGAGATAGATGTTATATTAAAAACTTTGAGTGACAAAATTTCTAGTGAACAAATGCAATATATGAACAAGAGAAGTGATGAAGATTTAATCGAGCCACAAGTTGTCGCAAAAGAATTTTTAGAAGAAAATAATTATTTTAAAGATGAGGTGAAATTATGATTAAAGAAATGTTCACCTATTATTCAATAAATGGGTCGTATGTTGTCGAGCAATTTATAAGACACTTTTTAATATCAATTTATGGTGTTTTATTTGCCGCTATTGTTGCGATACCTCTTGGTTTTTTCATATCAAGAAGATATAAATTGTCAGATGTTGTAATAGGGTTTGCCAATGTTTTGCAAACTATACCATCTCTTGCACTACTTGCAATTTTAATGCTTGGATTAGGTATAGGTTCAAACACTGTTATACTTGCTGTGTTCTTGTATTCCCTGCTTCCTATTTTGAAAAATACTGTTACAGCTATTAACTCTATTAAACCTGAAATTATGGATGCAGCAAAGGGAATGGGGATGACTCGAATACAAAGTATATTCAAAGTTGAAATTCCACTTTCAATTTCTGTAATAATGGGTGGAATCAGAAATGCATTAGTAGTTGCAATAGGTGTCACAGCCGTTGGTACTTTCATTGGCGCCGGTGGCCTTGGAGATATAATTACAAGAGGCATAAATGTTGCGCATGGTCAGGCAATAATTTTAGCAGGAGCTCTTCCTACAGCTCTTATGGCAATTCTTGCAGATGTGTTACTTGGTTGGGTTGAGAAAAAACTACTTCCTGTATCTTATACAAAAAATAAATAATAAAAAAGTCCGCTAATGACTTAATCATCTATACTGTACAACACAGTGTATAGGATGCTTACCATTAGCGGACTTTTTTATTTTACTCTCTTTAAAAACTTAAAGAACTTTATACCTACAAATACAAACCATATCCAACCAAACAATGTGATTCCCAAAGAGCCATATTTAATCAACTTAGCTTGAGAATTCTTTTCTACTTTAATTTCTTCTGGATTCTCCGGTACACTCACTACTCTTTCACAATTTACGAGTAATCTGTGTGGTCTTGGTGGCAAAAATGGGTCACAAGTCAACAACGTAACCATATCTTTTCCCATAATCGGAATTAGCTTTTCCCATTCAGAAGGATTTATTATTTCTTTATCCTTCACTTCATATTCTAAGCTCTCTCCATTTCTTTCGATAAATATCTTATCTCCTGCAGTTAGCTCATCCAAATTCAAAAACATTATACTTTGGTAGTATCCTCTATGCCCTGCTATGACACTTCTGTTGTTCACTCCGCCAACTGGTAGTGAAGTCCCATCTACATGCGCCACACCTTCTGCCATGTGTTTATTAGATGCATCTAATCTTATTGGTTGAACTAAATCAAGCTTTGGAATTTTTAAATAGGCAAATATTTCATCCGGGTCTTCTGAAATTTCATATTTTGTCTTAAATTTATCCGTTGCAAAAGGGTCAACTATTGTAGTCTCTTTTCCTTGCAAATTTTGGTTATAAACCTCTATTTTATTTTCTTGTAGTTGTCTATCTTCATCAGACACTACCTTTTTAGAAAATGAATTATATTCACTTTTATTTACAAAAATATTTTTTGAAATGCCAGTAAATCCATAGAGAGGTATTGCTATTCCCAGTAGAATCAAAATATATCCCAATATTTTTCTATTTTTCTTTTTATTTGTCATCTAAATCACCCAATTCTTGTTTAAGGCTTTCTAATTTCTTTCTCTTCTTTCCGACTTCACTTCTATAATATAATGCTAGAGCTGTAGTCAATATAGCTACTGGTATCTCAAACATCAACAAGTCTCTATAGCTCATATTAACAATTAATGAATCTGCCACTCCATCATCAACCGGTGGTACATAAGGAATTCTATGTCCTCTCACCAAAAGTCTATGGCTGTTTATCATATATGGTGTACAAGTTAAAAGAGTTGCATAATCTTTCTTATCTTGTACCAATACAGGTTCAAAATCTGAGGGTTCAACTGTCAAAATTTGATCAACTTCATAGGCAAGAACCGTTTCAATATTGTGAAGATAAAATACATCCCCCTCTTTTAGTTTATTTAAGTTCCTAAACAATTCAGCTGTTGGCAAACCCCTATGCGCAGTTATTACAGTATGTGTACTCTCTCCTCCTATCGGAAGTGATGTCCCCTCTAAATGTCCTGCACCCTTTTGTAAAATAGATTCACTTGTACCTGCATATATCGGTATGTTAGTGTCTATTTTTGGAATTTCAACATAACCTACCTTTTCTCCAACTTCTAACATTCTCGCATACTCCGATATACCTTCTTTTTCCCTGTCAGTGTATGGGTCGGCTAATCTTGACGGGTCAAGAGTATCATTATATGCTCTTGCCAATTCTATTCTTCTCAAAATTTCATTTGAATCTAAATCTTGTCTCTTTGTTTCAAATTCTACTATTTGTTCATTTGCCTCTATTCTATAGTAATATTGAGAAACCAATGGATACATCAAAACTAAGAATCCAACTATGAACATGATTACAAAAGGCCAAGTACGCTTTTTATTTTTTCTCTTCATAGTCAACTCCTAACTTTTCATTGTTCAAAACAAAAATTTTATTTATTTCACGAGTATATTTTTTGACTCTTTTTCTATAATGTAATGTCAAATAAATCATTATCAGAATATATATTCCAAGTCCAAAGAATAAATACTTATACATAAAAGCTGTTTGATTTTCAGCAATTAACTTGTTGTCTATAGCCGGATCATAAGGTACTCGATGCCCACGAACTATCAACCTATGTGTGTTAATCATTATAGGCGTACAAGTTAGTAAAGTTGCATAATCATGCCCTTCACTTATCAATAAGTCTTCAAAATTTGACGGTTCTATAACTTTTATTTGGTCTACTTGATAAGCTAAAATCTCTCCTAAATTGTGTACATAAAATCTGTCGCCTTCTTTTACTTTTCTAAGGTCCGTAAACAACTTTGCAGTTGGCAACCCTGAATGTGCAGTTATTACAGTATGTGTACTATTCCCTCCGACCGGAAGCGATGTTCCTTCTAAATGCCCTGCTCCCTTTTGTAAAACTTCTTCTGCCGTTCCTGCGTATATAGGAATGTCTACATCAATAGTCGGTATTTGTATATGGCCTATTTGCTCATGTATTTCAAGCATTCTAGCATATTCTGCTCTACCTTGATTTTTTTGGTCTTCAGAATAAGGATCTTCTAAATTAATATTTACTAAAGACGAATTAAATGCTTTTGCAAGTTCAATTCTTCTCTTTACTTCATCAGATGTCAACTTCGCCTTTTCAGCATCAAATGTTGCAACTTGTTGACTTGAATCTACGCGATAGTATATTCTCGAAACTTGTGGATACAACAAAACTAAAAATCCTATTGTAAATAAAATTACGAAAGGCCACTGTCTCTTTTTTCTTTTTTTCTTTGCCTTCTTTATTTCAGACATACTACTCCTCTCAAATTATAAAAATAATAATCTATACAAGCATACTATTAAATTGTGATAGATTCAATATTTTTATAACTTTAATTAAATTAAGCACCTAAGATCTATTTGTATTTAAAAATTTTAGATTTAAATATACAAATAGGATGTCTCATTTTCACAAGACATCCTAAGTAGTTATACTTTCATTAAAATTTTATAACATTTATTCCTATCTCTTCAGAGAATTCTCTATCAATATTACCAGATAAAACTTCAACTATAAGTTCTCCTGTTACACATATTGTGGCGCTATTTAAATGACCGCCAAATGTATTTTGGTCTTTATCAGAGATTGCCATGTGAAGATGTAGATAAGTTTCTCCATTCATTGTAGAGATATTTCCATGTAAGCTTGTAATTTCGTAATCTTCTTTAAATTTTTTAGAATAGTATTTCTTTTCAGATGTATTAAAAAGACCTATTTCAACATCTGTAACTGCTCCAAGTCCCGTTATATATCCTAAATCTATTTGCTCCTTTATCACAAATTCTTTAAGTTTAGAAATTATTTCTTCGCCTTTGTCCATTCTAATTATGTATTTACTTCCAAATTTTCTATATTCCATAAACTCACTCCTATCATAACTTACTATATATTCTACCATGAACATTAAATAAATTTCTATCATTATGAGATTATACAATTTAAAAAATCATAACTTTCAATTTCTTTTAAACATCAAAAAAGACCTCGAAATAGTCCGAGATCTTTTTTAAGTTAAATTAGTCAATAAGTTTAGAAACAACTCCTGATGCTACTGTTCTTCCACCTTCACGAATTGCGAATCTTAATCCTTCGTCCATTGCGATTGGTGTGATTAGTGTTACTGTGAATGTTGAGTTGTCTCCCGGCATTACCATTTCTACTCCGTCTGCTAGTTGGATGTCTCCTGTTACGTCTGTTGTTCTGAAGTAGAATTGTGGTCTGTATCCGTTAAAGAATGGTGTGTGTCTTCCACCTTCTTCTTTTGATAGTACGTATACTTCGGCT